>JBAYMI010000293.1:0-3559 GCA_041663625.1 Methanoregula sp. | reverse complement strand
CATCGGGATATGTCCGACGGCCTGCGCTGCATCGGTATGGAAGATCACACCATGATCGTGTGCGATCTTTCCAATCTCTTTGATGGGAGCAATCGTGCCGATCTCGTTATTAGCGATCATGATGGAGATCAGAACCGTCTTATCCGTGATGGCGTCTTCAATCTGCCCCGGATTGACAAGGCCGTACTGATCGACCGGTAAGAACGTCACAGCTTTGCCGGTCTTCTGAAGATGCTTGCAGGTATCGAGAACCGCCTTGTGTTCGGTAACGCAGGTAATAATGTGATCACCTTTCGCTGCGTACTGCTCAGCGGCTCCAAGGATAGCGATATTATCCGCCTCTGTCGCCCCGCTCGTGAAAATAATTTCGTCAGAATGAGCGTTCAGGGTATGGGCGCATTGTTCCCGGGCTTTTTTGACGGCATCGGCAGCCACGGCCCCATACGCATGGTCGATACTGCCAGCATTGCCAAACGTTTCCGAAAAATAGGGAAGTATGGCTTCGAGTACCCGGGGATCCACCGGTGTGGTGGCGTGAGAGTCCATGTATATGGGACGTTTAATTTCCATGCGAATGCCCCTCGGATAACATGCCGGATTTGATCCCTGCGGATTGATGTGTTAGGAGGATATAGAAATCTCCAAGGCCTTTGATTTGCGGGAAGATGCCGAACACTCCTCTGTTGAGATGAGCACGCAGTTGATCGTAGAGATCTTTTTCCGGATCCAACTTGTCGTGAATACATCGTTCTTTTACGAGCGCGATAAAGAAGGTATCCCATTCACCTGTTAGGGAATAACGGTTGATTTCCTGCCCTCTTTCATCATACTCATTAGGATTGGGAATTGAGGGATCGTTAAGCGAGTAGCAGATAGCTATCCGACAGATGATATTCGGGGTAAGTCCGGTTTTTCCTTTCAATTGGCTGAGCCGGAATGTGGCTTTCTCACTAATTCGGAGACGATAGAAACTCATGATTCCGCCTCCTGCCAGAAATATCCCGGCGATATTGATGTGTGGCGCTCTTTTTTGGAATAATCGAGATGATAGGCCCGGGCAATCTGGGGCTGGAGGACTCGGAAGAACTCCTTATCAATCTCGGTGTCAGTTGAGAAGATGATCATCTGGTCGCCGGCATTCTGGAAGAAATCCATCACAAGGTTTCCGCGATGCTCGCTATCGAGTCTCCCCAACGGAGTTTCGATTCTAAAGGGGAGCTGTCGGCCGGATGTAAGCGTGAGGCCCCAGAGTAATGAGACCGCGAAGATCTCTTTCTCCCCGGCTGATAGAAGGTCCTTCGGGATTACATTGCCGTCCGGATCAAAAAGTGTGATATGATATTTGTCATCAATTAGAATTTTCCGGACATAATCGTCCTTTCGGATCAAGCGGTTAAAACACGCGAGGATGTTATCCCCCAGCTGGGTATTTTTTTGTTGTTGAAGCTCTTTTGTGAAATCATTCAGGATCGTGGTGACTTGTTGTGCTAATTCCAGTCTCTTTGATCTACCTTTGACTCCTTGAATTGCCTCTTCCTGTCTCTCTCGCTGGCGTTTCAGATCTTCAAGTTGAATATCCCGTTGATGGATCGATGCATCAAAGTTTTGAAGTTGTTCGGAATATTTTCCGAATTTTTGGTTTAACTCGTTGAGTTTTGTGATGTGTGGAGCGATGACTTCATCTGATGGAGCACGATTGATCTTCTCAACAATTTTTTGACGTTGGATTGTCAGTTTTTCTAATTGTTTGGACAATTCCTGCATTTTTTCTGGTGTTGAACTTGTCGCCCTATCGATCCATTGCAGGAGTTGATGGTGATCATGTTGAGAAAGATGATGAACAAGGGGTTTCTTCTTCATATTCTCATCCGTGGCGAGATGATGGTGCATGAGAGTGATAAATTTCTCTCGCATTTCCTCTTTCTGATTTATTGGAATCATCACGTCAGCCCAGAAAACCGGAGATTGCAGAATATTATCGAGTTCTCCGATGTGGGAATGAATGATCTCTTGTGACCTTATATGAGATTGAATTGTGTCCTCTTCGATGAGATTCTTTTTAAGAGCAGCACAATATTTTGGGGTTATTGAGAAGGGGAATAATCCGGCACATAGTTCACGGATTGTATTCTCGGTTTCAATGACATCGCGATCCAGTTTCGTTTTTTGGGTTTTAAGATCCTCTCGCATACGGGAAAAACTTCCGCCCTCTCCCGCAACGATCTGTTCCTGTTTGTAAATCTCTCCCCGAATCTGATCACTCTTGCCTTGGATCTGGGCACGATCCTGTTCTATCTGCTCTTTTTCCTTCTCAATGTTCTTGATTTGCGATTCGATCTCGTCCAGATTTTTCCCTACCTCTCCCAATTCTAATTCTTTAATCTCATGGTTCCGATAAATTTTCAAATCTGCCTTTAATCTGTCAACGAGATCAAGACCCAAGAGCGATTTAAAGGAGTCTCTAAGATAGATATTCTCGGCATTGTCTTCCACAAGATTTTGGATCTTCTCTCCATCAAACAAAAAGAGTCGAGCAAATTTCGGGGGGATCAACTCGTTGAGAAGATCCTGCCACTGATCTATCTCAAGATCTGAAAGGATCTCCCCATTACGGCGAATCGTTAGTGTCTCAGTAAAATTAGGTGTGAGGGCCCATTCTCGCCGTACTCCATATGTATAACGCAAGCCGGAATGGGTGAAGTCAAAGACCACTTCAATGGCAGAAGTTAGATCAGGCTCGCATTTACTGTTGCGGGGAACCATCTGTTGGATATATTGTTCATATTTAGGGGTAGTCATCCGGTTACCCGGTGAATTCTGACCATAGAGACAGAGTAGAATTGATTCAAAGAGGGTAGTCTTACCTGCACCATTTTTTCCTCCTATGAGAATAATTGGCTTATGTGCACCTGATGTAAGTGCCGGGGTGAAGTTTAAAGTATTTTTACCTCTGAAGATCCGGACATTTTCTAGAGTCAATGAATGGAGTAACATTTCATGACCTCACGTGAACCGAAGACCTCGGCGTTTTGTATCGATCGCATCAGGTGTTGCCATCTGTTTCTTTGTTTCCTCTTCGCTTAACCAGTCCTCTGAAAGAACCGTTCCAATCCGGTTATAGATTGTAGAGCGTTTTGTCATTCCCTGCATCTGCTGCTCGACATCTATTAGTTTTGTAACAAGCCTAAGCGGAATTTTTTGATTATCACAAATCTTTTTCAGCAGTTCCTGTTCTGATTTTGAAAAAGATGCCAGATCCTCCTTTGTCCAATCAAGTGTCTCGCCCGTCACTTCATTGTAGATTTTTGCAACGGAATCATCCCAATCGCTTTTTTGAGTCATCCAGATTCGGCGTATCTCAAAGAGTTCTTCCGGCAGAATGAGAGTGAAGTTTGGATTGGGTCCATTTTTCCGGACACTCCCCTGTGCTTCGAGTAGTTTTCTGAGCAGGCTCTTTAAATATTCGAATTTGTAAGGACCTCGGATAATCTCCCAATTATCTCCCCTCTTCATAGCCTTGATCTTACCATTCATTCTCCGATGATCGCGATAGATGTGT
>JBAYMI010000292.1:0-3562 GCA_041663625.1 Methanoregula sp. | reverse complement strand
CGATGCTCTGACCCGTACCCTGGAGATCTCTCCTTCTCTTGGATTGACAATACTTACATTGACGGTATCTTTTTTAGAGAGGGAGAAGGTATCCGGTTCCTTTGAGATGCTGGCCTGCACGTCATCAGAATCAACTTTCAGGGTCAGGGTCGAATGGATGCTGTTTCCGTAGACCTGGGGGGAAATCGTGAACAGCGGGAAATAGGTACCATCAGGGGGATCGACGGTGATGACAAACGAGAAGTCGGCCGTTGCTCCCGGTCCGATTGTTGTCCGTGTATTGAAGACATTCGTGTTGACGACATGGACATTGGGATCGATCAAATCCGGTGTCGCGACGACCACGGATGCATTTGCCCCGTTGGTGACGTGAACGGTTACTGTCCCGGTCTCGTACGGATAGAACACTTCAGGTGTAATTTCGTACCCTGATACATAGACAAGAGCTGCAGCATCCTGAGCGTTTGTTGCAGTGATTGTATTTCCCGCAGCACTTACCGCAGTAATTCCTATGAGCACCAGAATGATACCCAGCATGGCTGATAATCGCTTCATAAATTCTCCGTGAATCGTTAAGATTTCTCGATCTGTGGTATTGGATGACAATGGTTCAGCATTGTCTCGCATTTGCTCACAAATTGTAAAACATGTTTAACATTTTGTTATTTTATATCTTTGCCAGATCCGTTCCGGATGGAAACCCTGGATGAGATGGAATACCGGCGGGAGTACAGCGCACCCTCGCATGCATACCGCATGGGTGCGCAAACAGGTATGAGAAAAGAGGTGACGGGGTATTACTTATCGTCAATCGTTTTTGTGTCGCTCTCGTAGGTGAAGACTTCTTCGATATTCACCTTGAAGAAATGCGAGATCCGGAATGCAAGATCGAGGGATGGGACATATTTTCCCTTCTCGATGGCAAGGATGGTCTGCCGCGTGACACCGATGACCTGCGCGAGATCCTCCTGTGTCATGTCGTACATTGCACGGAATACCTTGATCTTATTCTTCATCGGTTTCCCAATCCCCGTATTTTCTGGCGTAATACATCCTGAATCCGACATACAGGAAGATCATCAGGCAGAGAAGACCCAGCTGGAAATAGCCCATTATCTGGGGGGTTATGACCATATGCGGGTGGGACTTAAGCGCATCCTGGGGAAACTGCGGCACATAAAGGATGTTCATGACTGCGCCGATCGAGAGTGCACAGAATCCAACCCAGAAGACCTGGAACGTTCGTAAAACCGCCTGTTCCGTGATCTTTGCGCTCCGTTCATCCTCAATAAGATCGGTCACCTTTCTTCGGGCAAAATATGCTATTGCAATCCCGATAATAAAGACGATCTCGATAAAAAAGGGCCTGCGGATCTCAACAGAATACCAGAAGATCGCCAGCAGGATAACCGCAATGCAGCCGCACAGGAGATAATACGTATTTTTCTTCATGCCGCTTCTCGTTATTGGAATTATTCATTGACGGTAATAAAGATGACTGCGCTATGTACTACAGGGAGAGGTACCTGTTTTCCTCCCTTCGGTATTCCGCGACGGGCCGTGACACGTCGGCAGGGTCATGAACAGATATCCTGATATCCGATCAGGAAAAATCCATACAGCACGAGGTGTGTGGATTTGGGAGACGTAACGGTAGGGCTTATCCAGATGGCGATGGGCCCCAATCCGGACGAGAATATCAAAAAGGCATGCCGGAACGCGGAGGCCGCTGCCCGCGATGGTGCGCTGATTATCTGCCTTCCTGAACTCTATTATACCCGGTATTTCCCGCAGCACCCGGGTCAGGATGCATCGCCACTTGCCGAGAACATCCCGGGAAGATCGACTGGTATTTTCTCTGCCCTTGCCCGTGAACATCAGGTTGTCATCATTGTCCCGGTCTTTGAACGGGCTCCTGACGGGAAGTATTACAACGCGGCGGTGGTCATTGATGCGGACGGGAGCATCTCCGAGCCGTACCGGAAAGTCCACATTCCGCAGGATCCGGGTTTCTTTGAGAAGGGCTATTTCTATCCCGGGAATGGTTATAAGGTTTTTTCCACGCGCCACGGGCGCATCGCGGTCCTGATCTGCTTTGACCAGTGGTTCCCGGAGGCAGCACGGTGCGTTGCCCTTGACGGCGCAGAGATCATCTTCTACCCTACTGCCATCGGGCACCCGGGGCCGTCCGAACCGGAAGAAGGCAACTGGCAGGATGCCTGGGAACTGATCCAGCGGAGCCATGCGATTGCGAACAGCGTCCATGTTGTTGCGGTGAACCGGGCCGGAACCGAGGGGGCCACCCGGTTCTTCGGGGGATCGTTTGTTGCGGATGCGTTCGGCAAGGTGCTGGCACGGGCTGGCGATGGGGAGGAGACGCTGGTTATCCCGGTTGACCTGTCCATGAACGCTGATGTGCAGGACTCCTGGGGTTTCTTCCGTAACCGTCGCCCGGAGACCTATTCCCGCATTGGTGTATCGTTCCCTGGCAACGATGGGGTCTTTCCCGCTCTCCGCCCGGGGGATACACCCCGCAACAGGGGATTCCATATGCCGGCGGAATGGGAGCCGCACGAGGCAGTCTGGATCTCATGGCCCCATAATACCTGGACATTTCCGGATCTTCCCGGGGTAGAACAGGTCTATTATGCGTTCATACAGCAGATTTACACCTCCGAGCGCGTAGAGATCTTTGTACCGAGTGCGGTTATCCACCGCAAGGTGAGGTCGAAACTGCGGGAGCTGGGCGTTGATCTTGAACGGGTGACACTCCATACCAACGAGTATTCCGATGTCTGGATCCGGGACTATGGCCCGACCTTCGTGGTCAACCACCCGCTCCATAAAATCGCAATGGTGCGCTGGAATTTCAATGCATGGGGAAACAAGTATGAGGATCAGCTGCGGGATGGGAAGATCCCCTCGATGATGAACCGCCGGCTCAACCTCCCCATGTTCGAGCCCGGGATCGTCATGGAAGGCGGATCGTTCGATACGAATGGCAGGGGTACGCTGCTGACCACCCGGGCCTGCCTCCTCAATCCCAACCGCAATCCGGATCTGTCTGCGGACGAGATCGAGGAACACCTCCGGGAATATCTCGGGATCGAGAAGATCATCTGGCTGAATGACGGGATCGTCGGTGATGATACGGACGGTCATGTCGATGATATTGCCCGTTTTGTCGGCCCCTCGACGGTTGTATGTGGCTATGAGAGCGATATTACGGATGCCAATTACTCCGCCCTTCATGACAATTACGAGATCCTCCGTCAGTCAGCCGATCAGGAGGGGAAGCCCCTTACGGTGGTGAAACTGCCGATGCCCGGGAAAGTCGTGGATAATGACGGGGAGCGCTACCCGGCCAGTTACACGAACTTCTATATCGGCAATACGATTGTCATCGTCCCGGTCTTTTCCGATCCCAACGATAGTGTTGCACTCGAGATCCTGGAGGGACTCTTCCCCGGTCGTACGGTTGTCGGCGTCAATGCCCGGGCGCTGGTCGAGGGGTATGGCACCTTCCACTGCGCCACCCAGCAGCATCCGCGCCTCTGAATCT
>JBAYMI010000291.1:0-3587 GCA_041663625.1 Methanoregula sp. | reverse complement strand
TGATACGAGGTCCAGCGGGAGACATAGTTCGCCCCCGCAGCAGTGGCAAGCTCGCAGAGATCGAACGGTATCTCGGTGCACCCGTAGGGGGTGGTGGACGAGAGGCATCCCTTGGGAGTGGTCGGGCTGCCCTGTCCGCCGGTCATACCGTAGATCTGGTTGTTCATGCAGACCACCGTGAGATCGATGTTGCGCCGGCAGGCATGGATGAAATGGTTGCCGCCAATGGCCGCGAGGTCGCCGTCCCCGGTGAACACGACCACGTGCAGGTCCGGGTTTGCCATCTTGACACCGGTGGCAAACGCCAGGGCCCTCCCGTGGGTCGTGTGGAGCGAGTCGGTGAGGATGTACCCGGGCGCCCGCGATGAACAGCCGATACCGGAGACAAAGATCGTCTCCTCCTTCTTCCAGCCCATCTCGTCAACAGCGGCAAGGGTACAGTTGATGATCGTCCCGTTCCCGCAGCCCGCACAGTAAATATGCGGAAGCCGGTCCTGCCGGAACCAATCCTCGTAACTCATCGCTTTGCCTCCAGTGCTGCGATCAGTTCTGCAGGCGTGTGCAACTCTCCGCCCAGCTTGGGGATGCTGACAACCGGCACCTTCACGTGCCGCTCGATCTCGCGGGCCATCTGGCCAAGGTTCAGTTCCGGGACAAAGAAAGCCTGGGCATTTTTGAACTCCGCAAGTGTCTTCTCCGGGAACGGCCAAACGGTACGGATCCGGAGGAACCCGATGTCCTTGTCCTTCCTGTCATGCATCACCTGCTGGACCGTCCTGACCGGGCCGCCATAGGCAACGAAGACCTTGTGGGCATCGGGATTGATGATGTCGTAGTCCGCCATATCATAGCGGGCATTCTCGATCTTGTCGACGAGCCGTTTGACGAGATCTGCGTGCAGCTTCGGGTTGGTTGTTGCCGGGTAGCCACGCTCGTCATGGGTGAGGCCGGTGACGTGGACGTGGTGCCCGGTGCCGAACTGCCCGAAGCCCGGGATCAGGTCGGCATCCGCTTTGAACGGAAGGGCATCGGCAGCAAGGGGTTTGCGTTCAATCCTGTCAACCTTATCGGGAACGAGGATCTTCTCCCGCATATGGCCGACCGTCTCGTCGGCCATCAGGAAGACCGGGACGCGGTACTTATCGGCGAGGTTGAAGGCCTTCGCGGTCAGCTCGTACATCTCCTGTACGCTTGCCGGGCAGAGAGCAATGATCGCGTAATCGCCATGCGAGCCGAACCGCACCTGCATCATGTCGCCTTGTGCCGACATCGTCGGCTGCCCGGTGGAGGGACCGCCCCGCTGGACGTTCACGATAACACAGGGAGTCTCGGTCATCGCGGCAAACCCGATGTTCTCCATCATGAGGGAAAAACCGGGGCCGCTGGTTGCCGTCATTGCCCGGGCACCGGTCCACGAAGCCCCGATGATCGAGGCCATGGAGGCGATCTCATCCTCCATCTGGATGAAGACCCCGCCTTTCTTCGGCAGCTTTGCCGCCATGTGCTCGGCAACTTCCGTTGAGGGGGTGATCGGGTAGCCGCCGAAGAAATTGCAACCGGCTGCAAGCGCCCCTTCCGCACACGCCGTGTTGCCCTGCCAGAATTCAAGTCTCGACGTCAATATTCAATCGCCACCTTGTGGAGTTCGTAGGGTTCTTCCTCGGTCCAGTGGATCGCCTGGTCCGGGCAGGTGAGCTGGCATACCCCGCAGAGCTGCCGGCCGTAGAGGTTCCGGAGCCGGCAGTTGGTGCAGCGCTCGGGCCGGTCGAGTTCCGGGACAACGGTTCCCTTCCGGTTGGGCTTCTTCCCCTCTCTGAAGATCTTATACGGGCAGATCTTTGTACAGAGGTTGCAACCCTTGCACCGGGTCTCATCAATGACGAGTTTCATGAGTCGGTAATCCTGTCGTAGTATATATTCAGTAGGCTTTACAAAAAACCTATTCTTTGGACACTATCGGTCAGGGATGGGTTTGCCGGGATAGGATCTGAACGCGACCTCTGCATGGTCCCGGGCCGATTCGAAGATATCATTCCCGTGGGCATCGATCCCGACCACGAGCGGGAGCCGGTCAAGGTTGATCGCCCAGACCGCTTCGGCCATCCCGAGGTCTTCAAAGAATACATCCATCAAGGTCATGTGGGAGGAGGCAAGGGCAGCACATCCCCCGGTGAACGCGAAGTACACGCCCCGACCCTTCAGCTGTTCCCGTACCGTTGCGCCCATGCCGCCTTTCCCGATCAATCCACGCACGCCTTTTTCGAACAGGAACCCGGAGAGCTCATTCATCCGGGCCGATGTGGTCGGGCCGGCTGCGATGACCCGTTTGTCCTGGATCACGGGACCGCAGTGGTAGATGACCGCCCCCCTGGGATCGAACGGGATACCTTCTTTTTGCATCCGCAGGTGCGCCTCGTCCCGGGCAGTGAAGACCAAGCCTGATAGTTCCACGCGATCGCCAGCATGGAGCTCGAGCACCTCCGGCCCGAGCGGGGTCCGTAACTGGATGACCTTCCCGCTCATCGCTTCACCTCAACGGTTGCGTGCCGGTTCGCCCAGCACTGGATGTTCACTGCAACCGGCAGCGAGGCCGTGTGACATCCGGCCGTCTTCACCTTCACGGCAAGGGCAGTGAAATCCCCGCCAAGGCCCATCGGCCCGATCCCGAGCCGGTTCACCGCGGCGAGCAGCTCCTCTTCGTACGCTGTCATTTCATCAACCGGTTCCAGGAGGGCTTCCTTTGCGAGCGCCGCAGCGCCATCGAACGTGCCTCCGATGCCAACCCCGATAATGACCGGGGGACAGGGCCGGGAGCCGGCAAGGTACACTGTCTCGACCACGAACTTCTCGATCTGGTCCACCTGAGAGGGAAGCAGCATCGCGATCCGCGACATGTTCTCGGCACCCGCTCCTTTGGGGAGGACGGTGACGGTGAATTTTTCACCGGGCTTCACGTGAATCGCCGGCATCCCGTCGCCGGTGTTGTCCCCGCTATTGTGCCGGGTCAGGGGATCGACCACGTTCGGGCGGAGGGGAACTTCTTTTGTTGCCCTGCGGACACCGTCGGCAACGGCATCGTATAATTCCTGTGTGAGCGGAACATCTGGAGGTATGGTGAGATAGATGACCGGCACACCGGTATCCTGGCACATCGGCACGCCGAGCTCCCCGGCGGCCCTGATATTCTGCAGGATATTGGAAAACTCGCCGTGTGCAACCGGGTTCGTTTCGGTGCGGGCAGTATTCCCGATCACCTTCAGTACGTCAACCGGGAGTCGGACAGCCGCTTCGCGGTAGGCCCGGAACGTGGCGTCGGCAAGTGCCGTGCGGATACGGGACGGGTCCGGTGTCTGCATACAAATATACTGGGGGGCATGGGGTAGATATAGCGATTGGAACCCGGTCACCGGAGATGGAATCAGAGAATATGAAAAATTTCTGTTGCGACAATTCAATTGAAAAATTGTGGGATTAATCTCGCAACCTTCATGGTGCATCATCCCGCATGGATATTATACAGACATTATATTGAGGGGCAATTTTGGATCGCAACGAATTCCGGACACGGCTGGAGATGATCGATGTCC
>JBAYMI010000290.1:0-3598 GCA_041663625.1 Methanoregula sp. | reverse complement strand
CTTCATCATCTGTGTCCTGCTCTCCGCGTTTTTCTCCAGTTCGGAAGTGGCGCTCGTTGCTATGACCCGTGCCAAGGCACGGACGCTCGTCAATGAGGGAAAGCCCGGCGCTCAAGCCGTGGCCGCCCTCAAGGAATCCCCTGAACATCTCCTGATCACCATCCTCGTTGGCAACAATATTGTCAATATCGCTGCGGCGTCAATTGCCACAGCAGTTGCCATCCAGATGTTCGGCGATCTCGGTATCGGCATTGCCACCGGGTTTGTGGTGATCGTGCTCCTGATCTTCGGTGAGATCGGCCCCAAGATCTATGCGGCCCGGGCATCGGATGGGTTTGCCCTGACGGTTGCGCCGATAATTCTCCTCCTCTCCCGGGTGTTGAGCCCGGTCATCTGGCTTGTAGAAAAAGTCAGCCCGACGTTTGGTATTGGCAAGGAAGTATCCGAACCCGCGGTCACGGAAGAGGAGATCAAGGAGTGGATCGATGTCGGCAAGGAAGAGGGCACGATCGAGCAGGGCGAACAGGACATGCTCTACTCGGTGCTCGAGTTCGGCGACACCACCGTCCGCGAGATCATGACGCCCCGGGTTGATGCGGTCCTCATGGAGGATACCCTGACGTTCGAAGAAGCGATCCGGATCTTCACCGAAACGGGTTTCTCGCGGATCCCGGTCTACCATGACCGCATCGACAATATCACCGGCATCCTGAATGTCAAGGACGTCTTCGCTGCCATGGTCTCGCACCGTAAATCATCGACCATAAAAGAAGTCATGTACGACCCGATGTTCGTGCCCGAGACCAAGAAGATCGATGACCTGTTAAAGGAACTCCAGGTCCACCGGGTCCAGATGGCGATCATCATCGATGAGTACGGCAGTTTTGTCGGGATCGCAACGGTCGAGGACATCTTAGAAGAACTGGTCGGGGACATCATGGATGAGTATGACAAGGAAGAGCCCGATGTGCAGGAACTATCCCCCGGTGTCTCCGTTGTCGATGCCCAGATGTGGGTCGAGGATATCAACGATCAGATGCACCTTGACCTCCCGACCGATGAATCCTACGAGACTGTCGGGGGACTCATCATCGACCGGCTCGGCCACCTCCCCCAGCACCCGGGCGAGAAAGTGGAGATCGACGAGGGCAGGGTAACGCTCGTTGTCATGCAGATGCACGGGCGCCGCATCGTGAAGGTGAAGATCGTTGTCAGGGCGGCAGCGAGCGGGAACGGTTCAGATCAGATCTGAACAATTGTCATGCACGAGGAAAGAATGGTTATGAAAAAACGCATTGCAGTCCTCGCTTCCGGGCGGGGCTCGAACTTCCAGGCTGTCATTGATGCGATTGCCGCGGGAACGATCCCGGCGACCTGCGTTGCGCTCATCACGGATAACCCGAAGGCCTATGCCATCGAACGGGCCAAGAAGGCCGGCATCCCGGCAAAGGTCATCGATTTCAAATCCTTTCCCACGCGCGAAGTATACGAGCGTGCCCTGCTTGCCGGGATGCAGGATGCCCGGGCCGATCTCTATGTCCTCGCCGGCTACATGCGTATTCTCGGGAACGAGGTTGTGCGGGCATTCCCGGGGAAGATGGTGAACATCCATCCGGCTCTCCTCCCGAGTTTCACCGGCCTGCACGCCCAGCGACAGGCCCTGCTCCATGGCGTGAAGGTTGCGGGGTGCACGGTACACTTCGTCGACGAGAGCCTTGACTGCGGCCCCATCATCCTCCAGAAGTGCGTCCCAGTCCTGGATAGCGATGACGAGGATACTCTTGCCGATCGCATCCTTGAACAGGAACATGTCGCCTTCCCCGAAGCGGTCCGGCTCTTCTGCGAGGACCGGCTGGAGATCGCGGGAAGGACGGTCCGGGTGCGGAAGTAAGTTCCCGCCCCGGATGGCCCGCGGTGTTCCTGGCGAACCCGAAGATTATTATCCGGGACGCTGATAGTATACCAGAACCGGGAGCCATACAGCGGATTATGAAAGAGAGATCGAGGAACCCGGCAACCAAGAAGATCGCCAGGGAGCGTATCAGCGAACTGTTCGCGCAGGCACGACTTGCATTCGCTGAACACCCGGAACGGAGCAACCGGTACGTGGAACTTGCCCGGAAGATCGCGATGCGCCAGCGGGTCCGGATCGACCGGGAACTCCGCCGACAGTACTGCCATCACTGTTACGCATTCCTTGTCCCGGGCAATAATATGCGGGTGCGGGTGCACCGGGGAAATGTCGTAGTTACCTGCCGCTCCTGCAATATGAAAACGCGATACCGCGTGGAGAGACCTGATGTCGGAACTGAATGATAACTCAATGCAGGATTTGAAGCCGACCGTCTGGATCGGCAAGCAGGGAAGCACGGAAACGATGATCGAAGAGATCACATCCCAGCTCAGGAAGCGTAAAATAATCAAGGTCAAGTGGCTCCAGAACACGGAGGTTGACCCGGAGGCGATAGCAGCGCAGGCAAAAGCGAAGCTGGTTGAAGTGCGGGGCCGGACCATGGTCCTTGCAGACAAAGGACGCGCACCGGGAACTCCGTCACCGTCCGCAAAATCTCCAGCAAGGGCCACGGCAAAGGCAACTGCCCGGGCTTCGATACATGGCCTGGATCGATCCAAGGCAAAGGCTCCGTCAAAATCTCCGGTAAAAGGTTCCATTCGGGAAACGACCCGTTCTGCGGCCCAATCCCCGACCCGATCCCCCGGCCGATCACCCGCCAGAGCTCCGGGCAAATCCCCGGCCCGATCCTCCGCGAAAGGTCCGGCAAAGGAGGGTGCAGCGGTAAAACGGCGCCAGACCGGCTCCATGCAGCGGGGAAGAAAGTAAGTCCTTTTTTTCCGATGACCGTTCGCAGGAAGATGTCTGCGTGTTCTTCCCCGTCCAGGTACCTTTTTTCCTCCAATCCGTCAGGGTTTCTGCCCTTGGAAATATATAAGAACCATCCTTACAAATAACATAAGACTGTTATTTCATTATTCAACAGTGAGGTAGTAGAATGACAACAGTATACGATGTCCCCGCTGACCACATCATCCGGAGGGTTGCCGAGGAGCTCAAGAAGCGTAAGGAGATAGTTCCTCCCGCCTGGGCAGCCTTCGCTAAAACCGGTGTGCACAAAGAGATGCCCCCGGAAGATCCCGACTGGTGGTTCATACGGGCAGCAGCAGTGTTGAGACGCATCTATGTCGACGGCCCCGTGGGTGTCGAGAGGATGCGGAGTTTTTACGGCGGTAACAAGAACCGCGGCTCGAGGCCCAATGCATTCCGCAAGGGCAGCGGGTCTGTCCTGCGCAAGGCTGTCCAGCAGCTTGAAGCAGCAGGTCTTATTGTTCACGACAAGACCGGCCGTAAGGTCTCCCCAGCAGGTATGGCCTTCCTCGACTCAATGTCCCAGGAAGTATTGAAGAACCCGCCCGCACCCGTCCCGAAGCGTGTCAAGCCGGTTGTCGAAGAGGCCAAGAAGGCCGACGGCAAGGGCAAGAAGAAGGGCGCAAAGGAACCGGTTGCCGAAGGCGCCGACGGTGCAAAGGCCGAGAAGAAACCGGCAAAGAAGAAAGCCGACAAGGCCGAAGCACCCAAGTGAGG
>JBAYMI010000289.1:0-3618 GCA_041663625.1 Methanoregula sp. | reverse complement strand
ATTTCTTCCGGAGGGCGATCTCGATCGCTATTTTGAGATCCTTATCCTCAAAGGGTTTTGATACCCAGCCGGCCGGCTGGGTCTCGGCTGCCTGGAGGATGATCTCGTCATCGTTCTGGGACGTAAGGTACACGAGCGGTGCAGCGGTAATACCTTTCAGCATCTTCGCGGTTGTTATCCCATCCGTGGGTCCGGCAATTTTGATATCCATCAGGATGAGATCGGGAGGGTGTTCTTTTGCCATTTTCACGGCATCGGCGCTGTTGGTTGCCGTTCCACAGACTTCGTAACCGAGTTTCTGCAGGCGCCAGACCGCAACCCGCGAGACAATTTCATCATCTTCAACCAAAAGGATCTTCGTCATCGTTCATTCACCCGTAAATTATGTTTTGTCTGATGAATCATGTTCCCGGACAGATTCACCCGTATACGGTCGCCATGCCGTTTTCGGCACCGTGATCTCGAACAGGACCCCGCTCCCGAATGATCCGGTCTCCCGGATAGTCAGACCGGTGATTCCCAGGATCTCCCGGATGATAAAGAGGCCAAAGCCGGTATTTTTGCCATAGCCCTGTTCAAAGATGATCTGCTTCTCTTCAGGAGGGACGCCGATGCCATCGTCACGGTACCGGATAACGAGATCCCCCGCCGGTGCACCCGCTGTCTCAATTGAGATGTTCCGGACCGATCCACCGTGCCGGAAACTGTTGTCGATCAGGTTGTAGAAGACCCTGCCAAAGAAGGGATCTGCATAGATCTCGGCATCGGTTACGGGCAGGTTCAACCGAACGGTATCCCTCCCGATTGCCGATGCAACCTCCCGTATACTCTGGCAGAGGCCCTGCCACTGTGGAGCCTTCACCCCGACACTCTGGTAGTCTTTGGTAAAGAGGATCTGGTCTTTTATCCTGATGGTCTGATCGCGGATCTCTTTCAGGAGTTCCCGTGCATTGCTGTCCGTTACCATCTCCCCCATCATATCGCACAGCCCGAGAAGCCCGGTGATGTTGTTCAGGACATCATGCCGGGTCACGCTGTTCATCATGTTCAGTTTCTGGTTCGTGACCTCAAGCGCTCTCTCGAGCCGTTTCTGTTCTGCGATGTCAACGATTACCCCATGGATTCCCGCAACGCGGTTTTCCCCGATCACCGGGGAGGCATAGATGATAGCGGGAATTTCCGTGCCATCGTGGGCAACAATGCCGCATTCGATCTGGCCGCTGGTGATATCCTGCTGAAGGCTGGTAAGAAAACGCTCAACCGGCTGGCGATCAGACCCCCGGATAATGTCGAACAGGGATGTCCTCTTCGACAGGTCGTCATATGCATATCCTGTTATCCTGATCGCATACCAGTTGAAGAATGTGAAGTCCAGGTTTTCATCGAGTTCGAAGACAATCTGGGGAAGGAGCTCGGCAAGATCCCGGTACCGTACCTCGCTTTTCTGGAGAAGATCCCGTTCCGCACACGTGCGGCTGGTGGTGTCGCGGATAGGGGGCATTGTGTTCTATAATTTTGCAATGCCCTCTGTTAAATTCCCTCTGGTTTTGCTGGACGCCGGCAAGCGATCTGCAATGACCGGGAACTCCTGAAGGAGAGATTAAAAAGGGGATTATTCTGTTGTCTGAACCGGCTGCGTCTTTTCCGGTATCCCTGCGGATGGAGTGGCCGCCCCGCAGGAATAGAGCTCCGTGATGGCAATACCTGCCACGGTAGATCCAACTGCCATCAGCATCCCGCAGGCAAGGAGGAACCCGTAACAGACAACGGTCATCAGAATCTGCCCGCGGGAGACCTGGAGGAAGAAATCATAATCATGGTTGAGCAGCAGGGGCGACTGGCCGATCAGGAGCGCTATGGCAGCGACTGCGAGAACAATTCCCCCGAAGACGATGATGCAGCCCAGCATCTCGCGCCAGGTCTTCCTCATGAGCCCGAACGATCCCGCCAACGCCGGGAGCAGTTCCTTGTTCTCCAGCACGATGCCCGGGATTACGTAAACCGCCAGCAGGAACAGGACGGTGTTGATGACCATGATCTCAAACGAGAAGTAGAGTGCCGAGAAGAGTTCGTTCGGGACATAGTACGCGTACGGGATGTGGAAGGCGGCAAGCGAGATACTGAGTTTGATCGTGCCGAGGACCTGGCTCTGGGATGAGATCTCAAACAGGATGGTTGCTGCGAGAGCCATCACAGCGGACAATCTCGCAAGCGGGCCGGCATGGGCATTGACCCTGGCGAATCCGTCCCGGATCGTGACTGTTTTTTTCGCACTGTCCGCGTTCCGGTACAGGACCAGGCCTGCAAGCAGATAGGTGAAGCAGGACAGGCAGATCGCTTCGATCAGGAAGAGCTGCAGGTTAAACACGACGAGGGCCGAGTCCCCGAAGGGAATCCAGATGCTGTATGGCAGCGGGATGGATGCATAGTGCGTAACGCTCCATCCTTCCGCCACGGTGAGGAAGAGGATCGCGAGACCCGCGAGGAACGAGAACCAGAGCAGGTGTCTGTTACGGATCAGGGCGGTTATGCTCCCTGTGGCGATACCGATCCCGTGGCGTATCCTCCCCGATCCCCCGGTCCCGCCCCCGGCGGGTTGTGCGGGATTTACTATTACGGGCGGCACAACGAGTACCGCCGGTGCGGTGCGCAGGGCCGGTGTTTTCGGGCACCAGCCGAGATGTCTCCTGATAATTTCAGCGATTTGCATTTTTACGTCTCCTGATTACAGCAGGGGGGCACACGCTTCGGACACTTCACGGACTCTCTCCCCCAGCAGATCCTTGAGTGCCTGTTTCAGTTCCCATGAGAACGGGGTGACAACGAGGGTGTTCGTTGTACCGGTTACAACCGAGATCTGGTAATCCGCCCGGTAACCGGCATTCCCGGGTTCGGCAGGATACATGCCGAACGGAAACAGGAGCCGGGAATAATGACGGGAACTGCGTACCCAGGTAATGACAATCTCATCGATGGTATCCAGGGAGATCACACGGGCATCGGGTTCCGCGACAAACACCTTTTCCGGATCGCTTCCGGTATACTCCTTTGCCAGTATATCGAGTTGGTGCAGCACCCCGGTGTCGCGGTTGCCCGGCAATCTCCGCTGTGTGACCGGGTTTTCACGGTGCAGTTCCCCTGCAGGTTTCCCGCGATCCGGATCTGCGTGCAGGGCCTGCTGTGGAACCGGTGTGATGATCATCTGCGATTCGGTGATGAACATCAGGCAGCACCGGCTTCTCCACCTCCTGCCGCCCGTCTCAAGGCATGGGACTACAGAACGGAAGGGCCCCCTGAACGATAGTGCCCCGGCATTACCGGCCGGGGTTCCCTGCGGGCACCAGCCCAGATCCTGTTTCAATGCGGGTCTGAAACTTAACAGGTGATTCCGTAAGGACCAAACCGGATCTTCTCTCCGGGACCGGCGGATCATACGTGTTCACACCCCTCCGGTACTGGTCTTTGCCAGCCGGTACGACCAGACCGTGATATACAGGCTCGCGGCAATAACGACAACGAGCATCAGGGCAATCGCCCAGATCCCGGCAACAATACTCCCGAGCACGATCAGCACGCCGGCGCCCATGAAGACCGGGCCCCCGTGCTCGTGCGTCTTCT
>JBAYMI010000288.1:0-3621 GCA_041663625.1 Methanoregula sp. | reverse complement strand
TGGTTCGCACATACGCAACCCCGAAGTTCGGGTTGATGGTGGTGAACGGGTAGTTCGCGATCTCGGCATTCGCCATCGTGGCGGCCTTGAAAAAGGTGGATTTCCCGCAATTGGGTTTTCCTGCAAGTGCAAGCGTGAGCATGATACTAATCCTCGATATGCAGATTTGGTCCCGGATTCCTCCGGATAGAATCTGACAAAGTTTTTCATTACGGCTTATTAAAAGGTACTTATGACGTTTGTTCAGAAGAAATGTTATTATTTTGATACGCCGGGCCCGGCAAACACGGGGGATGCAGCCCGGTTTTCTGTCGAGCGGGCAAAGGAACTGGGACTCAAAACCATTGTTGTTGCAAGCTCGTCCGGTAAGACCGCGCAGGTATTTGCGGACGCCATGAAGGGATCGGGACTCAGGCTCGTTGTCGTCACCCACGTGTTCGGGTTCGCCAGACCGGGCGAGTGGGAGTTCGCAGAAGAGATTGCCGAAAAACTCCGGAAGGACGGGGCGACCATCGTTACCGGCACCCATGCGCTCTCCGGTCTTGAACGCGCCCTCTCCCGGTCACCGAAAGTCGGCGGCGGGTCGCGCACCGAAGCGATTGCTGAGGCGCTCCGGCGCACCGTTGCCATCGGCCTCAAGGTTGGCGTGGAATGCGTACTGATTGCCGCCGACCAGGGCACCATCGGGATAAGCGAAGAAGTCATCGCGGTCGGGGGCACCGCAACCGGCGCCGACACAGTCTGTGTCATCCGCCCGGCAAACACCGCGAATTTCTTTGATCTCCAGGTGCGCGAGATTGTGGCCATGCCGAGGAACCGGTAACAATGGCAACCGCAGAACTGAAGGAAGCCTGTACCCTTCTTGCCCATAAGCCGCTCCTCTGGATCCCCGGTATCATCGGGGGGATCCTTGCATCTGTACTCTGGCTGCTCGCGGTCTTTTCCGGCACATTCTTTGCCGGAAGGCTTCTTGTTTTCGCAGGACTGGTGCTCCTCTTCTTCGTTATCGGCGCACTCTTCCTGATACGGAACGATGGCGGCGATATCCGTTCGATGTTCGGCGCAGCATGGCAGTATTATTTCCGCGTGCTCCTGCCCCTGCTGTTCATCCTCTTCATGACCCTGCTGGTCTTCGTGCTGGTCGTCCTGACCCTCACGCTCATCGGTGCGGCACCGGGCAATGCCGCCATGGTTTTCCTCTCGTTCGGAGTCATCCTGCCCAGCCTCCTCCTCACCATCTTTGCCGACAACGCAGCGGTCTTCGAGGACAGGAAAGTGTTTGAATCGATCCAGAGGAGCATCCAGCTGGTAAGCCTGAACATGGCACAGTTCATCATGTTCCTCGTTGTATCGGTCGTCGCGGTCTGTAGCATCCTCTTCTTCCTGATGATTGTCTGGGAAGCCGCCCTGTTCACCCGGCTCGAGCCTATCATGAATTACACCCAGGAACAGCAGATGGCATTGACGTTCGACCAGCTGCTGGCACTGATCGGTACGGATGGCATCTGGGTGACTGCCGGCGTTCTTTTCCTTACGGGCCTCATCCTCATTCCCCTGGTCACCAGTTACAAAGCCTGTTTCTTCCGGAAACTGGCAAAAGGAGCAACAATCGATATCCAGCAGCAAATCGCCGGCGAATACGATAGTAAGGGACGCTGGTACAAATACTGATACCTCCGGCACCCCGGAGTAATTCCTGAACTCAAAAAAAAATCCACCTTTTTTATTCTTTGTTACCGGACATTTTTACCGGACATTATACGGGAATAACCGGCAGGATAAACAGGTAAATTCCCACCGCAACAATCCCGCCGCTGATGGTGGCAAGGAAGTTTGTCCCGGCGTTCCCGAGGAATCCCCGGTTCTCCAGCGTTGCACCGACTAGGCTGTCGACATTGGTGCCGATAAATCCGGCGAGCGTACATGCAGCCAGCATCGGGAGGGTGATGACTCCCAGCAGGAATGCTGCAACGGACACGACAAAACCCCCGATCAGTGCAACCAGTTCACCGACAAACGTAACGCCGCCGTTTGTCCCGATGGGAACCTGCTTCAGGGTAGTAATGAGGCGGGGGATTCCTCCGGTTACCCCGATCTCGCTGGCCAGCGTATCGGCCGCGGCCGTTGCCACGCAGCCGACATACATGACAATAAAAACGGGCTCCTGGAAGACTCCATAGAGAATGGCAGCCGCAGTTGCTGCAATCCCGTTCGCAAAGACATTCTTGTACCCCCGCGCCCCGCTCTGGCCCTGCTCGACACCGATACGCTTCTTGTACTCGAACTTGTATTTCGTTGCAACCGATCCGAGAACGAAAAAGACGATCATGACCAGGAGCCAGCGTGGATTGGAAAATACCAGCAGGATGATACCGACGAGGGCTATGGAGAAGAGGCCGGACAGGTCTGCCGTCTTCGAGCGATAGGCAAAATAGGCAAACGCGAACGCCGCGATGACCGCGACAACAACCAGCTGGAGATCGGCCTGGTAATTGAGCTCCTGGATGAGCAGCATGGTCATCGCGGTGCCGACACCTTCGATGACAAGCGAGTCCTCGTACTTGAGCAGGATCACCTTGAGGAGAACGGCAGCGATGATACCAAAAATGATCGTCAGGATCGCAGTCTCGTGGAGGTAGGCCATGACAAGCACGCCGGCCCACGCGGTCGAGATGATGTAATACAGGTACGTGTTCAGGTCGTCGGCACCCCGCTGGAAGACCAGCTCGCCAAGAACAATCATTGCAAGTGTTGTTGCAAAGACAAAGAACGGCAGGAGGCCGGCCCCGTAGAGCACCGCAAGCACGACGACAGTGTAGGCGAGATATTTTGTATCGAAAAAGCGCCAGAGGATCAGGGCGCAAAGGATGACAATCAGTGCCATCAGCCACGCGGGTTCAAGGTAGGGTCCTATGAGGGTGGTCCCACCGGCCAGCGCTGCTGCATACCCGAGGCCCCGTTGTCGCTGCATTGGTCATCATTTGTCTTCAAGCAAAAAGAGTTTTATCGTACCGGAACCTGCGCAATGCGATCACTATATTTTATTCCACAACCAACCTTCTCCCGAATGGTGTCATCTGATCAACTGCCGAAAAACTATGATTTCGCCGAAGTGGAGGAGCGCTGGCGCAAAACCTGGCGCGACGAGGATCATTATTTTGACCGCAACTCGAAAAAACCGCAGTTCGTCATCGATACCCCCCCGCCCTACCCGACCGGGAACTTCCATATCGGCAATGCGCTGAACTGGTGCTACATCGACTTTTTTGCCCGCTACAAGCGCATGAAGGGCTTCAACGTGATGTTCCCGCAGGGCTGGGACTGCCACGGCCTTCCCACGGAAGTGAAGGTCGAGGAGCTCAACCACATAACCAAGAACGATGTCTCCCGCGAGGAGTTCCGGAAGATGTGCCGCGAGCTCACCGAGAAGAACATCGCGGCGATGCGCATCACGCTCCGGAAGATGGCCTTCTCCACGGACTGGTCCAACGAGTACATCACGATGACACCGAAGTACTACAGCAAGACGCAGCTCTCGTTTTTGCGCATGCTGGCTTCGGGATACATCTACCAGGACGAGCACCCGGTGAACTACTGCACCCGGTGCGAGACCGCGATCGC
>JBAYMI010000287.1:0-3633 GCA_041663625.1 Methanoregula sp. | reverse complement strand
CCCCGGGTAAGAAGCGCATTCAGTTCCCGGATAACCGGCTGGAGCGAATAAGGGATGACCGTATCTTCCGTCATGATCGTCTTGTTCTGGTAGGTGATGCTGTAATGGAGGAAGTCCGCACCGCTGTACGGTGAGGTATAGTTCCCCTGCAGGGAGGTAAATTCAGCCTGGCTGAAGATCCGCTGGATCCGTTCTATCTCGACCTGGTTGATCTGGAATTCACGATTTACCGTTTTCGTTGAGATCAGGGCCATGCCATTATCGAAAATGATAAGGCGGTCATCGACACCGGCAATACCCCCGGTACGGTGATAATCAAGCAACAGCGCCGGGGGAGTGGAACTATCCGTTACGGGTGCCCGTGTACCAAGGCACCCGGAAACGATGACTGCCACAATAACAATGACGAAGATGCTGGTGGATATCCGGTTCCTTATAGGTATCACTCCGATTCGGGTGGGATCTGGTGCATTGCAGGATCAGATCTGGAGAACATCCGACTTTGCCGGTTTCCCTGCGTTCTTCCGGTCCGGGAGAACTTCTTCCAGCGCGGCAACAAGACCATCGATCTTGTCATTGTTGAATGCCTCACGGAACGCTGCTATCTCGGCAGAGTTCATGATCATGATGCCTTTCTTCTTCATCGGAAGGCCGTTTGACCCGATCGGGTTGAAATCGATCGCGAGGGATGCTGCACGGTTCTTGGTTGCCGGGAGCCGGATGAGTGAGACACCCTTCACTGAGGTGTGCTTGCGTTCCCAGTCTGCCCCTTCTTCAATAAAGGTCCTGAGGGTTTCTGTTAATTCCATGAAGAGAACTATTAATTTATATATTAAAATGTTATTCGTTCCGATGCGTACGGGAAGCTGCCGGTTCCCTCCAATAAATCCTCCTCATGATTTTCATTGCCTCTGTATGCAGGAACCGGTGCATTAAAACACGGCAAATTCCTATGGAATGTACGCGCAGTCCCTGACAGGAGGTCCCCTATGCCACTCATCACTATTCCCAAAAATCAGCCCTTCTCACTGGACCAGACCCTCGGGTGCGGGCAGGTCTTCCGGTGGGACCAGGCTCCTGACGGGACATGGCAGGGGATCGTGGGAGACCACATGATCCGTGTACGACAGGACGGCAGGAAGATCCGGTTCACGGGTGCGCCTGCGGAATTCATCCGGCACTACTTCTCGCTTGATATCGATCTCGAAAAGATCCTCTCATCCATAGATCGCGACCCGGTTATCCATGCGGCAACCGGACAGTGCCGTGGCCTCCGCCTCGTACGCCAGCCCCCGTGGGAATGCACCATCTCCTACATCTGCTCGACAAACTCCAATATCCCCACCATCCGGCGCAGGATAGCCTCGCTTGCAGAGAGATTCGGCAAGCCTGTCGAAGGTGAAGGTCTCACCGGCTACTCCTTTCCCGAACCATCGTCCATTACCTGCGAGGGGCATGACGGGCTGACGGGCTGCCGGCTCGGGTACCGCCAGCCCTATGTCTATGGCACCTCCTGCACGGTCACCGATGTGAAGTGCTGGGAGGAGACTATCCGAAGGCTCCCGTATGAGGCGGCGCGGAAGGAACTGATGAAACTGCACGGTGTGGGCCCGAAAGCCGCTGACTGCATCCTCCTCTTCGCGTTCCAGAAGTACGAGGCGTTCCCCGTTGATGTCTGGATACGGCGCATCATGCAGGCGCATTACCTGCCGAAACTCGCTACCGGTGCACCGTTGACGAACCGGGAGTACGACACTATCCGTAACTTCGCCAGCGAACACTTTGGCGAGTACTGCGGGTGGGCACAGGAGTATCTCTATGCAGGAAGACTTGTGTAAAAAAGAGTGAACGTGTGCAGGGGGATTTACGTCCCGATATCCCAGCTGCAGCTGTATTTCTTCTGCTCTTTTGAGAGCGAATCGATCGAGAGCCCGAGCGAACTGAGCTTCAGGTTCGCCACCTGCTCATCGATCTCGTTGGGCACGTCATATACGCCACCCTTCATCTTCTTCCCGTTCTTTGCGATATGAAGGGTGCAGAGCGCCTGGAGGCCGAAGCTTAAGTCCATGACCTCTATGGGGTGACCCATGCCCTTGGGGGTAGCGAGGTTCACGAGCCGGCCTTCAGCAAGCACGTGGACGGCTTTTCCCTTGAGCATGAAGGTCTCGATGCCGTCGCGCTGGATAACTTTGTCGGCATTCTTCCGAAGCCAGTCGATGTCGATCTCGACATTGAAGTGTCCTGCATTGGCAAGGATGGCACCGTTCTTCAGTTTCTTGAAGTGCTTTGCCGCAATGACGCCAAGGTTACCGGTTGTGGTGACGAAGATGTCGCCGATGGCTGCTGCATCCTCCATGGACATGACCATGAACCCGTCCATGTGCGCTTCAAGGGCACGGCGGGGATCGATCTCGGTGACAACGACTTTTGCACCAAGCCCGTGAGCCTTCCGTGCAAGCCCGCGACCGCAGAAACCGTAGCCGGCAACGACGAAGTATTTCCCGGCAATGAGCGTGTTGGTCGTGATCATGATCGAGGAGAGAACACTCTCCCCGGTGCCATGGACATTGTCGAAGAAGTGCTTCATGGGCGTGTCGTTGACAGCGACCACGGGGAACTCCAGCTTTCCCTCGGCAGCCATTGCCCTGAGGCGGTGGATACCGGTCGTGGTCTCCTCGCACCCGCCGATGACCTTCTTGATCAGGTTGCGGCGCTTGGTGTGGATATAGTGGATCAGGTCCATCCCGTCATCGATGGTGATGACCGGCTTCGCATCCAGCACCTGGTCGATGGCCGCATAGTACTCATCAACCGTGCAGGCACGTTTCGCATAACAGTGAACGTTCTTCACCCGGCCAAGCGCCTCGGCAACATCATCCTGCGTGGAGAGCGGGTTGCAGCCGGTGATGTGCACCTCTGCGCCGCCCGCCGCGAGGGTTGAGACAAGGTTTGCGGTCTTGGCCTCAACATGGAGTGCCATACCGATGGTCATGCCTTCGAACGGTTTTTCCTTGACGAACTGTTTCTTTATGGCAGCCAGTACTGGCATGTACTGACCTGCCCATTCAATCTTCAGCTTTCCTGAGCTCATGGACATCCTCGAACGGGGGATAGCCGCTAAAATGCAGGCCTGCCCGGATTCTGACTACCCTATAAATAGGGTTGGCAGGGCTCATAAATCCGCGCTGCTGCCCGGGCACTTTGGAAATGTAGATAGTATCCGCCGACCAAGTCTGTAACCAATGGTGCTGACGCGACGGATCATCCCCTGCCTTGACCTGAAAGACGGCAGGGTCGTGAAAGGGACAAACTTCGTAGGACTCCGCGATGCCGGTGACCCGGTCGAACTGGCCAACCGCTACAACGAGCAGGGTGCAGATGAGGTTGTCTTCCTCGATATCACGGCTTCCAAGGAGAAACGGGGGATCATCATTGAGGTAATCAAGCGTGCCGCTGACCAGCTCTTCCTCCCGCTCACGGTCGGGGGCGGCCTCAAGTCCCTTGACGACATCCAGCAGATCCTCAGGGCCGGTGCCGACAAGGTGAGCCTCAACACAAGCGCTGTCCACGACCCGACGCTGCTCACCCGTGGTGCCGAGGCGTTCGGCACCCAGTGCATTGTCTGTGCCATGG
>JBAYMI010000286.1:0-3641 GCA_041663625.1 Methanoregula sp. | reverse complement strand
TCCAGTAAAAGGTAAAGATATAGAGAAGCCCGAATGCCGCACAGAGGATCCCGAGCAGGAGGAACATGGGGATCTGCCAGACATTCCAGACGAGCGGGCCGAGCGCAAAGATGGGGGTGTAGCCCTCAAAGAAGCCGAAGATCGCATACCCGATCACCGATGCGAGGAATGCCGGGACGATGGCATCGGATTCGAAATCCCGGGTATAGAGCACTTCAGCCGCGAGGACTGCACCCCCGAGAGGCGCCTTGAATATCGTCCCGATCCCGGCACCAATCCCGGTGGTCATGGCAATCCTTCGCTCTTTGGGGGAAAGGCCGAGCATGTCCGCAACCATCGACCCAAAACCCGCAGAGATCTGGGCAGACGGCCCTTCCCTCCCCGCGCTCCCCCCGGTCGATATGGTGAGGATTGCCGTGACTGCCTTGAGGAGAGGAACTCTTCTCCGGATTTTGCCATCGCCATGGAATGCCCTGATGGCCGCATCGGTGCCATGACCTTCAGCCTCAGGTGCAAATTTTGTGACCAGGATCCCGGTCATGAGACTTCCGAATATGAGGATGGGCAGCAGGAGCAGGAGGGAATGAGGTTCCGACCACTGGCTGATCTCGGCTACGGATTGCCCCTCTGTTGGATATGACCATTGCAGAAGATATCCCATGAAAAATGCTGTTCCCCACTTGAGGCCTTCAAAAAAAAGAAGGGCCCCAAACCCGGCGATGATCCCGACAACTATTGCGATAACGAGAACCCGTTTTGTCGGGGTGATACCGGATGGGAGTGCGATTGTCATGTATTCCGTGGATTTTCTATCTTTCGCCCAGGAGTATTTTACATTTCTTATTTATTCCCGTGGCATGTTAACCATGAATGTCTTTTGTTTCAGAAATTATCCGGGATTCATTGGGTAAAACAGGAAATTATTACTTATGCGATTTACAGCAGGTACATAATGACGCTTGAGCGGAAGATCGCACAGATCTTTGCCCTGGACAACGAAACATGGCTGCGTCACGCAAACCCGTGGAGCGTGGTCCTGCGCAATACCGTCCTCCCCATCCTTGTCCTCGCGTTCTGGAGCCGTCTCTGGCTCGGCTGGTGGGCGGTGATTCCGGTTGCTCTTGCCCTGCTCTGGATGTGGGTGAATCCCCGCATCTTCCCGGCGCCTGCATCCCTTGACCACTGGTCGTCAAAGGCCGTGCTCGGCGAACGGGTCTGGATGAACCGTGACGCTGTCCCGGTTCCGGTGCACCACCGGACTGCCCCGAACATTCTATCGGTCATATCCGGTCTCGGAATGCTCTTCGTACTCTTTGGCGTGCTCATGTTCGATCTCTGGCCGGCGGTCTTTGGCATGGCGCTGGTCTATTGCGGGAAACTCTGGTTCCTGGACCGGATGGTCTGGCTCTGGGAAGATATGAAGGACGCAACCCCGGAGTACCGGGGCTGGGGGATCATCCCATAATAAAAATGCGATCCTGCAACCCGGGTTTTAAGGTTCTGTTACGTTGACGTTGATCGCATTTTTCCCCGGCGTGAACTTTTCCTCACCAACCGGCATTTGTCAGCGTCCTTTCAGGACAGCAATGAGTACACCGGACAAAATGAGGATTACCCCGATGTATCCCGGGACCGTGAGCACTTCATGAAGTACGATGAATCCGAAGAGTGCGGCAAATACCGATTCGAGCGTGAATATCAGGCTGGTATGTTCAGGTGTTGTATATTTCTGGGCAACGATCTGCAGGATAAATGCAATCATAGTGCAGACAATGGCAAGATAGAGGATCGCAGTTATGGCAATTCCTGAGGTCAGGTCCGGCACCGGATCGAAGATAACCGCAAATATAAGTCCGAACAGTGCAGCGAAACCAAACTGCAGGATACCGATAGGAAGCGGTTCTTCAGTTTTGAGAAATATATCCGTCATAATGATCTGGAGAGCCAGACATACTGCTCCTGCCAGGCAGAGAACTGCCCCGTAATCGAGAACAAGCGTTTCTTTACCGGGGGTGAGGAGTGCAATGCCGCTGACTGCAAGGATGATACCGGTGGTGAGTGGCAGCCCGGGAATTTTTTTTAAAAAGATCGCCTGGAACAAGGGGACCAATACGACCATTGTTGCCACAAGAAAGCCCGCCGTTGTTGTCGGCGTTGTCGGGAGAGCATAGAGAAGAAATGCAATAAGGCAGAATAACAGAAAGCCGAGAACGGCACCCGCGGCGAGGGTAGAGCGGGTGATACCCATGAGCGAGCGATGAAAGATGAGGGCTGCAAAAAGAAAAGCGATCCCAAAGCGCAGAGTGATAATGGTGAAGGGGGCAAACCCTGCTTCAGCATCTTTCATACCGAGATAAGATGACCCCCAGATCATTACAGCGATGACAAGGAGAAGTTCTGCGGTATGCGGTCTCATGATTGTAACCGGCTTTTTTTAAGTAAGGGATCTGCAACGAGGATCCGGCTGCATCAGTGGCTGATTATTTTTCAGCTCGATTGTTTTCCTGAATCTCCCCTGTATGCAAGAGGATTTTTCCCATCACCATTCTCCGTGCGTACGACAGCCTGAAGAGATTACGAGATTCGTGGATAACGTCCGCAGGAAGTGCGATAATCCTGACGATGAGTGAAAAAAAAATTTCAGTGACTGGGTTGGCTGGTCCATTGGGATATTAAAAAAGGTGATTGAAGTACGGGTTCAATCCAGATTTTTTTCTCCAAACATTCCCCGGCGTTTCAGCCAGAGGAAGATCGCTATGCAGATGAAGACAAGGAAAAAGGTGAACCGGTTCACAATCGCCAGGTTTATTGCCAGCCCCTGCGGGGATACGATGAAACCGCCAACCAAGAAGAGCAGGGTCACGATACAGACTGTGGGGATGGCATAGTACTTGCTGGATCAGTACGACAGGATAAGGGGAATGAAATAGAGAAGCCAGACCGGTTCTCCTAAGGGGGTCATGGTATCCATCAGATAGACACCGATAAGGACCAGTGCAATGATGATCACAAGACCAAGGTCCGATGCAAGGGAGGTGAGTATCCCGGTTATCGGGGACTGTTTATGATGTCGGGCAGGTGACAAGGGAATACTCCGTAGCGGGAACTGGTAGTTTCTGAATATACTATCGTATTCCGGGGTAATAAATTAATAACGAACTTTTTTTGGTATCTCGAGCCAGGCAGAGAAATGCATCCCAAAACCGTCCCTCTGGATCCATTGTATCGTCGTATGGGAAAAATCAGAAAGGGTTTAAAGGGTGAGCCCCAAAGAAACGTTCACTGACTTGTGCATCCGGTTACTATGAATTCCTGTTACTGACAGTCTGAATAAATGTTTTCGCACAGATCAAACCCTGCCCTCTTACGGGCAGAGCACAACCCCATAACCGAGGTGAAACTAGTGAACCCTAAGTACGTTACATCAATTTCCGAACTCGACAACCTTGTCGGGCTCGCCCCCAAAGAGAGGGAGAAGATGGAGACGGTGACGGAACTCTTCCCGTTCCGCTCCAACGAGTACTATCTCTCTCTTATCAACTGGAAAGACGGGCACGATCCGCTGAAACGAATTGTAATTCCCGATGTACGGGAACTCAAAACCGGGGGGTCATGCGATCCTTCCTGTGAAAAAAACTATA
>JBAYMI010000285.1:0-3648 GCA_041663625.1 Methanoregula sp. | reverse complement strand
CGCCGCAGGCCGGGCCGGAAAATCAGCAAACTCATACGAAGCATTCATCGCCGCAAACTCCCCTGCGATCTGCTCCCGCACCTCGCGTAACTGGTCCTCGTAGAATGCATAGGGTTTTGTTGCGCCGGTCCGGAGGAAAACAAGCTCGGTCCCGATATCGTCCGCACTCCTGTTATAGAACTCCTTTGCCCAGAGCACGTAGGCCGCCATCTGGAGCTCCGATTCGTAATTGTCGTCGTCTTTGCCGGTCTTCCAGTCGGAGAGGACGATTGTTCCGTCCGTCATCTTTGCCGCAAAGTCCACCTTCACGGTCACGCCCGCGTTGCCGATAGTGAAGTGATCGAACTGCTCGTGGCGCAGGCACTCGCGCTTCGCGTACTCCGGCCATTTCGCAAAGAACGTGGAGAGGCAGGTCTTCCCGTTCTCTAAAATGTAGGTGAAGAACGAGTCCGGGATCTTTTCGCCGTTGTGGTGCTCGGTGAAGGTCTCTCCGCCGATGGCCCGGTAGTTCGCGACTTTTTTCGCAAAGACGCTCTCCGCCTCGAAATAATTCATGGGCTTGTTGTCGCACGCAAGCTGGATCTGCTGGTCGATGATATCGTGGATGAGCTGGCCCTGCACAACGTACTTTGACGTGAAATTCTTGAGCCACCGGATCTTTTCCGGGGAAACGACCGGGCTGGTCGTCACGTACCGGGCGATGTACTCGTAGTAGTACTGCCGGGGGCACCGGGTCCAGGTCCGGTGCCGGGTAAAGGACCAGGAATTGATGGTGAAGAAGAAGGGATCGAGATCTGCCATATGTGTCTCTTGGTGCAGAATTTTAAAAGGAGTTTCGCAGGGATTTTGGGTTTTCAGCATTCTGGATTATAACGCAATTGGGAACCTGCGAATGGATCCTCTCTGGAATTAATGAGCGATAAAAATCTCCGGCACTCTCGCTGATTTACCCGGTATTTTTCAATCCCAATTCCTTTAGTTCCGATGAAAATACCTTCCTTATACACTCGTTAACGATTATCATGGAGTAACCGTTATCGAGATAGATAGCACCGAACAGGGCTTCTACGGTATCTGAACAAATTGCATCACTGGCTTTCTCAAGACTGTCCCCCTCTCCCGCCCGGTGGTAAACAAATCTCTCCTCAAACAATTGTAGTCGCTCCCCCACTCGTGCAAGGTGGAAATTTTTCTCCAAATCTTTTTTGGAATCGGTAATAGTTTTTTTTGTATTCAATTTCATTTCGATAAGAATCTGGGTAAATCCAAGTTTCAGGACCGCATCGCCAAGTGTAGCATAAACCGATTGATCAGGACATTCACGGGGGTTGTGGCGATCCTCTCGTGCTTCCTTGGAATATGTTGGGTGTGTTAATGCACGAATCAGTTTTTCAGGATCATTAAAGTGATATCCCAACCGATCTTCGAGTTTTTGTCTCTGTACCTGATCCATGAAGGATAGATATCCTGAAATGAATAAAAAAAGATCTCCTCTGGCTGAATGATAGGTTCGATTGCGGATCATGGATAAAAGCCGATGCCCCATGAAGAAGGGCGGGGATGCTCCCCTTTACAAAAAATCCCGGGTGGGGGGGGTGATCTCCCCATTCCGGATCAACAAGGGGGGTGGGTACCCCCTGCCCCCCTCCCCCCAACCGATCATTTCCGGCACGCCCGCTCCGGCGAAGACGCGCACGCCCGATGCAGGATTTTTTTGCGGGAACCCTGGGGAGGGTACCCCTTCCTTCGCGGACATTTGGGGAGGGGGGTGGCCCCCACTCCCCCCTATGATTCATCAGGCACCGGGGCATCAGACCGCCGCTCCTTTTTCATCTTCGCGCCCGTTTTTATACGACGTCTGACTGTTCCCAAAAAAAATGGTTGTATTCCTGTACACAAACCCTATAATAACCTGCAACCAACTCCTCCTCTAGATGGTGGAGCGGATCCGGGTGATCATCGAAAAGAGGCTCAACTTTGAACCGATCCGGTTAAAGAAGAAAGTATCCCCGGATCGCATCGGTGCTCTCACGGATGAGTCATGGATCTCTTCCGGGATACTTCCTTTATTATCCCGCTCATCGACCCAATCGCAATTATTATTGGGTGGAGACTGCCAGTATGGTACAAGGGGTTTTAAAGAGGAGTGCGATCACCCATGACGGCAATCAAAACAAGCGCGGTGTATAAAAAAGGTACCCTGGTTCTGGACGATCCGGTGAACCTGCCGGAACAGGCACGGGTCCAAGTGGTGATCCGGAAAAAATTCTCTGCATTTGTAAAAAAATTCGGAGAACCTGAAGCAAAGGAAGATACGGATCAGATCCTTCTTGCGACCAGGAGAAGAAGCAGGGATGCATAATTTTACTTCCTTGAGTGCTGGATACCTCTGTTATCATAAAGGCACTTTTCTCACCTTCACACCGACAGGCAGGGACAACCTATGCCCGGGAAGTAAACACTCACAAGACCTGCGCAGCATTCCTTGCCGCACTTGATGAAAAAGGAATAGAGGGGATGATTCCCCAATGCGGGATTGTTGAGATCGCTGCAGTATCGAGCAGACTCGCGGATGCACGTGCAGCAGAGGAAATCTGTAATGAAGTTGAAATGAGTTACCAGCTTGTTCCGGAAGAACAGATTATCCGGACCGCAACAAAGATCGCACGTGAGGAAGGCTGTCCCGGATTCGATACCTATTTTCTTGCGCTCGCAGAACAGAATTCCATTCCCCTTTTTACGGACGATGCCGGATTATTCCACATCTGCCAGAGGAGATCCGTAACCGCGAGCCTGATGCGCGATCTCGATTTGGGATCTGTGCTGCCTTGAACCGGGCAACCTGCACCGCAGCTTTCAGCTTTTAATTGTGCACTCGTGCGTGCAGATTATCCGGGACATCTCATTGTTCACGGATCCCAAACATTTGTTCATAATATGTGAACCGTGGATTTCGGGCCTGTGAACAAACGACCGCTTGGATTGGCTCATTAACTCTCCGCGAGGGTTATTCTTCACGGAGTTTTGCTGGAATCTTTCTGTCGACCTTTTTCACAATCCCGCGGATGGTAAAATCGCTTACCCGGATTATGCAGGAAAAACATCGGGAGCCGAAGCCCGGATCCGTGACGAAATGCGAGATTCCCGCATCTGGATACAAAATGTATTCAATTGAGTAAAAAATGTATTCAGTGACTCAAACATTCGGCCCGTTTTTTTCATCAGCTAACCGGTCACGGCTCAGGAAACCCGTATGGGGATCCCTAAAACCGACCCCCCAAACAACCCTTCTTTTCATTCCGAACGTCCCGGAGCCCATCCGGGAAAAGATCGGCCCTCCAAACACTGCTATTTGTTCCCCCATTTCTCCGACGTGAAAGCGTCATTTTTACCCTGAATTAGTCCCCCTTTTTTAGGAATTATTGCCTCACTGGGGTCTTTTGGAGATCCCCCGATCCAGCATCTCCGTCGGAGAATCCGGATAAGGAAACCTGAAGTGATCCTGCCCCCTCCATTCATCCGGATCCCACAACAGGTAGAAAAACCGTATCCCAAATACGCCCGATACGGGCCCGGATTCCCGGCAACCCCTCCCGAAAAACCGCGTAAAACGTTCCGTTTTGGTTCGCGTGGAAAATACCCCCAAAT
>JBAYMI010000284.1:0-3648 GCA_041663625.1 Methanoregula sp. | reverse complement strand
GGGATGGTGATGCGGGATTTCTGGACATCGTCGTCGCTCGCGGCACCGGTAAATGCGACCGGCTGGAAGTTGATCCCCCTGACGACCGCAATATTCTCGACAGCGAACCTGATGATGTCCCCGAGTTCCTGGTCATTCCGCCCGCGGATAACGGTCGGCACAAGGACGGTGCCGAGACCCACGTTCCTGAGATTCTCCAGGGCCTTTTTATGGATCTCCAGGAACGGGTTCGTCTCCGGTGTTACCCCGTCGAAATGGAGGTAGACGGTATTGAGCCCTGCATCCTTAAGCTGCTGGGCGAGAGCCGGGTCCTTGGCGAGCTTCACGCCGTTTGTCGCGATCTGTGTCTGGGGGAACCCCATGCTCTTGGCTTTCCGGATGATCTCAATGAGATCGTCCCGCATGGTTGGCTCCCCTCCGGAGAACTGGACCGCCGGGGCAGGGACTGGCTTCTCGTCCCGCAGGACCTGGAGCATACGGACAACCTCATCGAAACTCGGCTCATACACAAACCCGCAGGCCCTCGCATTGGCAAAACAGAAGTCGCAGTTCAGGTTGCAGCGATTGGTAAGGTCGATATTCGCAAGAAGGGTTCCCGAGTGGTGGTTGTTGCAGAGCCCGCAGGCTGTCGGACAACTGTCCGGCGGTGCAATGTTCTGGGGATTGGCCACTCCGTTTCCCACTGCATCGTATTCCTGGAAACGGTGGTACATCGGAGCATCGGACCAGTAGAGATGCCGGGAATTCCCATGTTCCGGGCACATCCGTTTCAACCAGATCTTGCCCTCCTCTTCAACTATCTCCGCGTCCACGACGGAATTGCATGTGGGGCAAAGACTTCGTGTCTTTTTTATCAGCATTAACGTCCACCCGAAGGATGTTATAGAATTATTTCCGTTAGTGATTCCGGTTTTAGTAACCTTAATCTTTCTGACTGCTCTTTATTACAGGTATTGGAGTGCTACATTATTAGTGTTGAGTTCTTCATAATACCATTGCTGTCGGCACTATGGATCATGCTGCCCGCGTATCTCCCCAACCCGGTAGCCGCGCTGTGTGGCGGAGGTACTCCTGTTGATCTCGGGAGGAATTTCTCCGATGGGCGACGGGTGTTTGGGGATGGCAAGACCTACCGCGGTCTCATCGCAGGTATCCTGGCCGGAATCATCATCGGGCTCCTCCAGATCTGGGCTTCCGGTGCATACGGGCTGGAGAGCCTGCCTCACCAGACCGTGCTGTCGGTAACGCTCCTTTCCGTAGGAGCGCTTCTCGGCGACCTGATCAAGAGTTTCTTCAAACGCAGGTTCGGCAAAGACCGGGGTGCAAAATGGCCGGTTGCCGACCAGTATGATCTCGTGGCGGGCGCGTTCCTTCTCCTGCTCATCTTCAACCCGGCATGGCTCTTTGCTGAAGTTACGCTCGCGGCGTTTATCTGCATTCTCATCATCACGCCCCTGCTCCACCGTGCTGTAAATATCATCGGCTATCTGATCAAAGTCAAGGAGGTACCATGGTAACAAACCCGCTTGCGGAGATGCTCATCCGCTACAAAGCTATTGAGTTCGGCGATTTCACCCTTGCATCCGGCGTAAAAAGCCCTTATTATATCGACGTGAAGACTGCCGTGACCCGCCCGGAACTCCTTTCCGCGGTTGCAGAGATCATCGCATCATCCCACGATTTTGACATCGTTGCCGGGGTTGCAGTCGGGGGTGTCCCGCTCTGCGTGGCAACGTCCCTTGCCAAGAAAACGCCCTATGCGATCATACGTTCAGCCGGGAAAGATCACGGGAAGAAGAGCCTCATCATCGGTGATGTGACGAATAAGGATGTCCTGCTTGTTGAAGATGTGACCACCTCGGGCGGTTCTGCCCTGTATGGTGTCAACATCCTTCGTGCCGCGGGTGCCCGGGTTGACCGGGTCGTGACCGTTGTCGACAGGGAGCAGGGCGCGGAAGCGATGCTTGCATCCCACGGGGTCCGGATTATCCCGCTTGTCAGGCTGCACGAGCTCCTGGACCAGTAAGGACCGGGAATGGAAAGAGAAGGAATTTTTATTCTCAATGTAAACTAGGATGGTACTATGAAAATTCTTGTTGTTGGCGGGGGAGGCAGGGAGCATGCGATTGCTGCAGCCCTTGCCCGCAACACGACGACCACGGTATTCTCTGTCATGGCAAAGCGGAATCCGGGCATTGACGCTCTTGCCAGGGATGTCCTTCTGGTGAAAGAGACCGAGGTTCCGGCGATTGTTTCCTATGCACAGGAGAAACAGGTGGATTTTGCCTTTATCGGCCCCGAAGCCCCGCTCGAAGCAGGGATCGTGGACGCCCTTGAAAATGCCGCTGTTCCCTGTGTCGGGCCGGTGAGATCTGCTGCCCGGATCGAGACGGACAAGGCATTCTGCCGTGACATGATGGAGCGCAATGCCATCGAAGGATGCCCGAAATACCGGGTCTTCCATTCGGTTCCCGAAGCGGTGGAGTTCATCAGCGGGTATGATGGCGATCTCGTGGTCAAGCCGATCGGTCTCACCGGGGGAAAAGGCGTCCGGATCATGGGTGAACAGGTGGACCGGAACGGGGCGATCGAGTATGTCAAGTCCTTGCATGGCGAGGCGGTGCTCGAAGAGCGGTTACTTGGGGAAGAGTTCACGCTCCAGGCATTCGTTGACGGCTCCCACATCATCCCCATGCCGCTCGTGCAGGACCACAAGCGGGCATTTGAGGGGGACATTGGTCTGAACACCGGTGGTATGGGTTCGTACTCGATGCCCGACCATATGCTGCCCTTTGTGTCCGGCGCGGATTACAAAAAGGCGATCGAGATCATGAAGGCCGCCGTTGCCGCCATGGAGCGGACAGGCCAGCCTTACAAGGGCATCCTCTACGGCCAGTTCATGAACACCGCGAAGGGCCCGAAAGTGATCGAGTTCAATGCCCGGTTCGGCGACCCGGAGGCGATGAACGTCCTCTCACTGCTCACCTCAGATCTCACGGAGATAGTGCATCATATTGCTGAGGGCACACTCCTGCCGTCCCATGTCACCTTTGATGCGCAGGCAACGGTCTGCAAGTACCTGGTTCCGGAAGGATATCCGGAGTCTCCCCTTGCCGGTAACCCGATTACCCTCGGCCCGCACAACAATGCCCTCCTCTACTATGCAAACGTCGAGAAGAGGCTGGGCGATCTCGTCACCATGACCTCGCGGACCCTCGCGTTTGTCGGCATCGGGGAGACCCTCGAACATGCGGAGCAGGCTGCCGAACAGGCCGCATCAGAGGTCAAGGGAAAGGTGCGCCATCGCAGGGACATAGGAACCAGGGAGCTGCTGGACCGGCGTGTCGCCCATATGAAGGAGCTGCAATGAAGAAGGATTTTATCTCTATCCTCGATATCAACGAACTTGAGCTCGAACAACTGCTTTCCGAAGCGCACCAGCTCAAGCGCCAGAAGAGGGCAGGTACACCACACCTGCTGCTGGCCGGCAAGACCCTTGCCATGATCTTCGAGAAGTCATCGACCCGGACGCACATCTCGTTCGAGGTCGGGATGAACCAGCTGGGAGGGCACGCTCTCTTCCTGAATGCCCGCGACATGCAAATCCGGCGGGGCGAGGAGATCCGTGACACGGCCCGTGCGGCATCC
>JBAYMI010000283.1:0-3657 GCA_041663625.1 Methanoregula sp. | reverse complement strand
TTTTTCTCGGTTCCCGTGCTCTCAAGGAATTCTTTGAGTTTCATGTGGTACCGCCTTCCTCTGCCACAATCGGGCATGCAACCCGGGGAGTCCTGCCGGACTCCCTGATGTGTGTAGTCTTTTGATGGCGGGGTTTATCAGGATTATTATCCCACGCAATGGCATTCGTGCAACCAGAAGTGTAGCCGGAAATATCCGCGATGAGGTTTACCTGATACGAAAATTTCAGATCTGTTAAAATTCTCTTTCACGAACAGGGGGGCTGATGACACTATACTCCTTTGGGATAACTGCCGCTGGCAAGAAAGGGCGCCCCGCGGCGGCTTCAATTACCGGTCATACCGGAAGCCCGAAAATTTCCTTTTTAGTGAGAGAGAGTAATATGCCGTCATCGCATCCGGGGGTGCCATGAGCGTGCTGGACGAAGCCTCGAGAGCGTCTGAGTATGCTGAATGATCCCTGCAGAACAAAAAAAAGGGAGTCAGGTCTTCCCGGGCTCCGGGACAGATCCTGCATCCGGCAGGTTCCGGAAACTCACTTCCAGAACCCCGTGCCTGAACGATTTCTGCATCGATGCCAGATCGACCGGTGGCAGATCTGCGGTGGTGTGATAGAAGTCCTCCGCATCCCCTGCCTCAATGATCAGGGTGTTCCCCTTCACATCAAGCCGGATGGACTCATCCGATGCCCCGGGGAGTTCCGTGATCACCCGGGTCTCATCCCCGATCTGATGGACCTCGGCAAATGGTTCGCGGGCATCCCGTAATGAGGGGACTGAAATATCCTGCATCCCGCCCGGGGTCACGTCATTGCAGATAATGATACGGTACCCGTATGCCTGTGGATTGCCGCTCGTGAATTCCCGGTCCATCCGGGTAAAGAGCCGGGCGAACATCTCATCCATCTCTTCGAACATATCCATGGGGTCTCCGATCATGTCTTTCACCTCGTTTTTACCTCGTTTTTTTACCTCGTTTGTTGGGTTATGCTTTCTCCGGGTTATTCTCAAGCGACCCGGTTATTTTCGTAATTGCTGCAAAGTCCTTCTTCCGGGCATATACTGCACTGCGCAGTTCTTCGACCTGCTTATCATCAGATTTCTTATGGGCCATGCCGGCCTGGCGGATCAGCACTACGGCCCTGTCCAGGATGGCGCGCTGCTCCTGGTTGTAGAGCATCTCCCATGCCTGGCGCTCGGATCTCTCAATCGCATCCGCATCAAGCGATCCCTTGACCTTGAGGAGCGCTGCATCGAAGTGTGCTTTCGTCAGCATCACGTTCTTGATCGCGTCCCTGCGCTCCAGTTCATTCCTGCCGCCCATCTGGATGATGAAATCCCGCATTGCCGCCATCTTTGCTTCGCGGACGAGCGCCTCGATATCGGCACCGACATAGCCTTTAGTCTGTTTCACGAGAGCGTCAGCATCGACATCCCTGGCAAGGATGTTGCCCGTCTCGCCCCCGAGGTAGACTTCGAAGATCTTCTTCCGGCTCTCTTCATCGGGTGCGGGGACATAGATGTGGCGTTCGAGTCTTCCCGGGCGGAGCAGGGCATCATCCAGCATATCCGGCCGGTTGGTGGCTGCAAGCACCGTGACATTCTTCAGTTCTTCCATCCCGTCAAGTTCGGTTAAGATCTGGGAGACCACGCTCTCGGTCACATGCGACGAGCCCGAAAAGCTGCCGCGCTTGGGCACCATTGCATCGATTTCGTCGAAGAATATGATCGACGGGGATGCCTGCCGCGCCTTCCTGAAGATCTCCCGCACGCCCTTCTCCGATTCCCCTACCCACTTCGAGAGGAGCTCAGGCCCTTTCACCGCTATGAAGTTGCACTCGCTCTCGTTGGCCACGGCCTTGGCGAGCAGGGTCTTGCCGGTACCGGGCGGGCCGAACATCAGAATGCCTTTTGGGGGTTTGGTCTGGAACCGTTCGAACACATCAGGGTATTTAAGCGGCCATTCCACGGCCTCTCTGAGTTCCTGTTTTACATCCTCAAGGCCGCCGACCTGATTCCAGGTAACATCGGGCACCTCAACCAAAACCTCGCGCATTGCGGAGGGTTCCACGTGCTTGCGTGCCTCGGCAAAATCCTCGTTGGTCACCCGGAGGGCATCGAGTACCTCGGCGGGGATCTCCTCCTCGTCGATCTTGATCTGCGGGATCACTTTGCGGAGCGCATGCATCGCGGCCTCCTTGACCAGCAACGCGATGTCGGCCCCGACAAACCCGTGGGTTGTGTTGGCAAATTCCTCGATCTTCACATCATCTGCCAGCGGGACACCGCGGGTGTGCACCTGAAAGATCTCCATCCGGCCTTTCTTGTCGGGTATACCGATCTCGATCTCCCGGTCGAACCGGCCGCCGCGCCGGAGCGCCGGGTCGATCGAATCCGGCAGGTTGGTCGCAGCGATAACGATAACCTGCCCACGCCCTTTGAGCCCGTCCATGAGGGCCAGCAGTTGGGCAACAACGCGCCGCTCAACCTCGCCCTGCACTTCCGCACGCTTCGGTGCGATTGCATCGATCTCGTCGATGAAGATGATGGATGGTGCATTCTGCTCTGCTTCTTCGAACTTCTCGCGGAGCCCCTTCTCGCTCTCGCCATAATACTTGCTCATGATCTCCGGGCCGGAGAGCGTGATGAAGTGGGCGTCTACCTCGTTAGCCACCGCTTTTGCAATCAGGGTCTTTCCCGTACCAGGCGGGCCGTAGAGCAGTACCCCCTTGGGGGGGTGGATACCGAGACGCTCGAAGATCTCCGGGTGGCGGAGCGGGAGCTCGATCATCTCACGCACGAGCTGGAGCTCGCGGCCAAGACCCCCGATATCCTCGTAATGGATGTTTATCTTCTCTTTGGGTTTGCCCTGTTCCGGTTGGAAGATCGATTTTTTGAATTCAACTTCAGTATCCGTTGAAAGGAGTGCGGCACCTTTTGGCGTAACTTTGGCAATTGCATAGATCAGGGGATATCCCATAAAGTCTACACGATCAACCTGGCCTTCGACAACCGGCCTCCCGATAATTTTCTGAACGAATCGTTCAGGCCCGCCACGGGGGTTCCCCTCCTGGACAGGCTGGATTACTATTTTTTTTGCATAGGGTGGATCGATCTTTCGGATTTTGACCATTTCATCGATTCCAACACCGGCATTGTAGCGGATAATGCCGTCAATCCTGAAATTTTCCCGTCCATTATCCGGCCAGACAATTGCCACGGCCTCCTTTTTACCCACGATTTCAACGACATCGCCGGACACAAACCCGATTTTTTTCATGAGGTCCGGGCTGATCCTGGCTATTCCCCTTAAGGAATCCTCCTGGTAGGCTTCCTTGACTTTCACTTCCATGTAATCCTTTTCGGTCATCGTAAAACACCCCGTTATTCAAGGTTTACCATTAGTTAGTGAAACATTATATATAAACATTGCGAGAACCCGGGGGCCTGCCCTACGCCCTTCATCCAAAATGATGATGGACATGACAGATAAGACCGGGGGATAACCTGCACAAAAAATTCTGTGTTATTCCAAATCAACTTTACTTGTGTAATTAACAAGCCAGATTTAGTCCAGAATTGAAAAACCGAGCCTTTATCTGGTCTTTACCGAAACCAGTATGGTATGAGTATTGTCGCAGATGCCAAGCGCGGCATCG
>JBAYMI010000282.1:0-3658 GCA_041663625.1 Methanoregula sp. | reverse complement strand
GCTGAACCGGTCTATGCAAAATATTCGGTTCCTGAAGTGAATATCTCGGCCATGGACGGTATCGCGGTCAGGAGCCGGGATACTATCGGTGCCGGCGACAGCAATCCGATCACCCTTGAGCATGCTGCCCGGGTCAACACCGGCAACATCATCCCTCCGGAGTTCGATGCAGTCGTCATGATCGAGGATGTCTGGGAATCAGGCAGCCACTATCAGATACGAAGGGCCGCCGTACCAAGGCAGCATGTCCGTCTTGCCGGTGAGGACATCAAGGAGAACAAACTCGTGATCCCCCGGGGGCACCTGATACGGCCGTTCGATATCGGGGCACTGGTCACCTACGGGATAACAACCCTCGAGGTTCTTGCAGTCAACGTGGGCATCATCCCCACCGGCAGCGAGCTCGTGCCGCTGGGTGTCCGCCCGGGACCGGGGCAGGTTGTGGAGAGCAACACGGTCATGGCTCAGGTCTTCCTCTCCCAGACAGGCGCTCACTGCACCCGTTTTCCCATTGCACCGGATGAACCCGATCTCATAGCAGAGTCCATCCGTTCAGCGCTGAAGGATAATGATCTGGTCATCATATCTGCCGGTTCATCTGCCGGGACCCGCGACTATACCGAGAGCGTGATCCGCTCGCTTGGGGAGCTTGTCTTCCATGGTGTGGCGGTCAAGCCCGGAAAACCGGCCATGCTGGGGAATGTTGACGGGAAACCCGTGCTCGGCCTCCCGGGGTACCCGCTTGCTGCCCAGACGGTACTCCGTGAGTTTGCAGCCCCGCTCCTCGAATCCTGGGGATTCGCACCGGCACCGCGGTACCCGGTCACCGTCCGGCTGGCGCAGGCACTTACTTCGGATCCCGGGTTTGACGAATTCGTGCCGCTCTTTGTCGGACGAATCGGCACTACGCTGTACGGCATCCCTCATGGGAAAGGGGCGTTTGCCCAGATGGCGACCGTTAAGGCCAATGGCTACACCCACATCCCGGCACCGGTCGAGGGATATGAGGCCGGGACGGAACTGGAAGCGTTCCTCACCACGGATACCGGGAGCATTGAGAGGACACTCTTTCTCACCGGCACGCTGGACCCGGCCCTTGAGGAACTTGTCGGGCTTGCCCATGACAAAGGGTTGTTCGTTTATGCAACCAACCCCGGCAATACCGCGGGATTCCTTGCCCTTGGCAGCAATACCTGCCATGCGGCACCACTTGTCCTTCCCGCACAATCCCTGCCGGACAGTTACCTGTCTCTCGTGAAACGCATCAAAGCCGAGGACCTTGTCTTTATCCACGTCGCCACCATCGAGATGGGCATTGCCTCACGGGATGGTCTGGGGGTTGCCGATCTCACGAATGCACGGTTCATCAACACCCGGCGGGAGAGCCCGGCCCGCATGGTCCTTGATACCCTGCTGGCGGCAGAGGGAATTGATCCATCCCGGGTGAGCGGGTATCTTCAGGAAGTTCACGGACCTCCCGCCGTAGCGGCTGCGGTCAGGAATGGTTTTGCTGATGCCGGGATGTGTACCTCCGGTATCGCCAGTGCCAACGGGCTCCGGTTTGTCCCGGTTGCACACGAAGACTACGAGCTTGCCGTGCGGCGGGAGATGCTTGCCGACTCCCGCATGGGAATGCTCATCGACCTGATCCGTTCGCCAGCCTACCAGAACCTTCTGGTGGAGAGTGGCGGATATTCCATTGCCCGGACCGGCACGATCCGCTGCCTGTCCCCGGACCTGACCCTGGCAGAGTGCACCCTTCCGGTAAATCAGCCGGAACTGCCACAGGCCTGAATGACCAGTGAACTAAAAAAGAGGGTTATGCCGGTATTTTTGCCGGTGCATTCCCGGTCTTGCGGACCGGCTTTTTTACCCAGGTGAGTTCTTTTCCCTCAAATGCAAAGGATCGCATGGTATACACCCTGACACCGGCGGGCACGGTTGTGGTGTCTGCATTCGCCGGGGTCATCACTGCATATTCATACCGGGTCACCATGCCATCCGGTGAGCGTTCTGCCGACATGAATGCTTCTGGAAGGGGATAGGGCACCGATCTGCCGAATGTTACCAGCACTTTGACACATTCCCGGTGTCCGCCATTGCGCCGTTCCAGCACCATAAGCGTATCGTACCCGGTTCCCAGCGGAAGGGAGGATAACTTCCATCCGTCATAACTGGAATAGATGTTTTTGATCTCCTTTCCCACAAAATCGTGCATGATGTCTGAGCTGAATCCCATAGTACTCACGTAGATTAAGTGGTCTTAAAAATAAATACCGCTGGTTAATCACTCGTGGTTATCGTACCGTCTGAAACGGATCTGGTTAATCGACCCGTGGGGAACCGATCTGTGTTATTCCACGAGATGACAGATCTTCATGGCAGAATGGGCGGGCCATTCCAAGTAAATTGAAATATGTTTACAAAATTGTTTTATTAAGATAAACAAAATACACTATGTCCGACATGGACACAGGCGATCAGACTCATGTTTCCGGTTTGCCGGGACCATGCATCATGCCACGATGCAATAGTCTGGCTGCTTCATATATCCCACCGGCGGCCATCCATAGTATGACACACACATCAGGTCGGCCGCCTGCCATGGGATCGCCCTCTCTTACTCTGCCCTTATGATCGTACCGGCATTTTTCCCATTGATCGCTTTCTCGATGTTGCCCCTCTTGTGGCAGTTGATTATGCGGACTTCCCGGATATGAACTGCGTCTTTGAGGAGACCAAGAACCATCGGTTCGATGACCATGTCGTCAAGATCCAGGGCGAGGAGTTCTTTTACCGTGATGTCCCGGATCAGTTCCGCATCCGGATTTTTCCGCGGGTCTTCTGTATAGAGACCGTCAACGTTCTTCCCGATGATACAATTCTTTGCCCCGAGGACTTCGGCAATCAAAAAAGCACCGGTATCCGTACGGTGCGGGGGGATCATCCCGGTCCGGTCCGGGTGCTCGTATAATCCGTACGGGGGAGTGCCGTGCGTAACCGGCAGGATCCCCAGTTTCAGGAGCATCGGGAGTTCGAGGAGATCGCCGGTTTTAATCCGCGAACCTCCATATTTTGAGAGCAGGATCGAGACCATGATCGCGTTCTGCTCGGAGATCTTTGACGAGAGTTCAGCAAGTACACCGGTTGGCATGCCAAGATTGATGCCGATATCCATTATATGGCGTACCCTGCCACCGCCACCGGTGACGACAAGGATCTTGTGCTTCTTTGAGATCTTCCCGATCTCCTCGCAGAGCGGGTACATCACTTCCCGCCCGTAATCGATTGCCCCGTGTCCCCCGATCTTGACAATATTGATATCGGGCGCAATACGTATCTGGCCTGTCACCGGCCGTTTCATGTTCATCCCTTTCCTAACCAGGGTCTCTCCCTGTAATCCGCTCGTAAGCTCAAAGCGTTTTTTCATGATCACACTCACTCCCATTACTGCAATGGTAAAGTATAAAACCTTGTATACCAACTGGTATATCAGAGCTGATACCGTCGTCAGACGGGTAATCGGCTGGAGGTAAACCATGAAGATCTATGCACGTGAACGCCAGAAAGTCGGCGAGGGCGTTGAGTCGCCGAAGTACCGTATTGTCGCCGTGACCGGGGGAGAGATCCAGATCCAGGCCACCCACTTCCGGAAGTT
>JBAYMI010000281.1:0-3659 GCA_041663625.1 Methanoregula sp. | reverse complement strand
TATCACCTCGCGCTCGATGTCGCGGAACCTCTCCTCCCCATCCTCGTGGAAGATGTCGGGAATGGAGCGGCCGGTCCTCTGCTCGATGAGCGTGTCCGTGTCCAGGAAAGGTACGCTATAGGTCTGCGCGAGGATTTTGCCAATCTCGGTCTTGCCGGTCCCGCGGTACCCGGTCAGAACAATCCGCTTCATGGCATGACCCCTTTTAAGCTGTCCCAGAATCCAGGGAACGACTTGTTCACGCATGCTGCATCCGTTATCGTGATCCCCCCGATGCCAAAGCCCAGCACGGCAAAACTCATTGCCGTGCGGTGATCGTCCTCCGGGTCAATGGTGCCGCCATGCAGGGGTGCGGGGCGGATGGTGATGAAATCGTCGCCAACCGTCACGTCACCGCCCAGCGCCCGGATACGATCTGCGGTCCCATTGATACGGTCGCTCTCCTTGAACTTTAAATGACTGATGCCCGTGATCGTGGTGGGCGAACTGCAGGTTGCGGCAACCATGCAGAGGGTCTGGACCGTGTCGGGAGATGTCGACATATCGAACGTGATCCCCCGGAGTTCACCGGTCCGCTCGACCGTGGCCGAGGCCCCGCTGCGGGTGACCGTACATCCCATCCCGCGAAGCGCGTCAAGGAACCTGCGATCGCCCTGCACGGATCCGGGCGCAAGGTTCTTGACCGTGACCCTCCCGCCGCAGATGGCGGCGATGGCAAAGAAGTAGGATGCGGACGAGTAGTCGCCTTCAACGGCATACTCCCTGCCGGTGTACCGGTGCCGGTTGCTGACCGCGAACGTCTCGTACCCGATCCGGTCCACCCGGGCCCCGAACGTCTGCATCACGTCAAGCGTGATGTCGAGGTAGGATGCGGAAGCGGTCGGTGACGGGAGCGTTACCGTTATCTCCCGGTCTGCATAGGGGGCGGCGATCAGGACCGAGGAGATGAACTGGCTGCTGATCGAGCCGTCCATGCTCACCGTTCCCCCCCGGAGGTGCCCGCCCACTTCCAGCGGCGGGTAACCGTCCTGCTTCAGGAAGCGGACCGTGCCTCCGAGCCGGGGGAGCGCATCTGCCAGGGGGCCGATGGGCCTCTCCTGCATACGGGTGCTTCCCGTGAGGGTGACCGGGGTGCGGCAGAGGAGCGCAAGCGAGGTGAGGAGGCGCAGGCTCGTGCCGGAGTTGCCCAGGTCAAGGGTGGTTTCCGGCAGGCTGGGAAATGCACCCCTGCACCCTTCAACAACGATACGGTCCCCGTCCCAGGCTGCCTGAATGCCAAGGGTGCAGAGCGCCTGAAGCGTGATGCGGGTATCCTGCGCATCGAGCGGGTTTTGGATAGTAGTCCGCCCGGAACCCAGCGCCCCGGCGATAAGGGCGCGGTGCGTGTAACTCTTGGACGGTGGTGCCGTCACGGTCAGGTCAATACGTTCGATCTTCGGAAGCGTGATCTTCATTCCGGCACCTCTGCTTTCCGGTAACACCCGAGTTCCCGGATATCCGTGATCTTCCGGAGTTCCCCCAGGGCCTCGGCAGTCCGGTCCGACCAGGAGAGATCCAGGAAGAAGACATAGTTCCCGATCCCCCGCTTCGATGGCCGGGATTCGATCCGTGACAGGTTGATCCCGCGGCAGGCAAAGATCTCCAGGAGATCGTGGAGCAGCCCGGCCCGGTCGGTGCTCGGGTCGATGAGGAGGCTGCACTTCTCCGGCTTCTTGTCATGGGACGGTACATGGGAGATGCGGACGAACCGCGTCATGTTGGACGCGCTGTTCTCCGTATTCCGGTCAATGACCGGCATGTGGTAGAGTTCCGCTGCTGTAGTCGAGAGGATGGCGCCGGCATTGGGCGTCTTCTTTGCCTCGAGGGCGCTCGACGCATTGCTGCTCGTGTGGATGACCGGAATTCCCCATCTCTCGATAGCGTCGCTGCACTGCTCGTGGGTCTGGGGATGGGCGTAGATGACGCGGATCTCTCCGAGAGGAACAAGCGAGGCAAGGTTGTGGTGGATGGGCATGTACATCTCGGCCGTGATGGAGAGCGGGAACCGGGTGAGGCCGTCGAGGGTCTCGCCCACGCTGCCCGCCTCGGAGTTCTCCATGGGCACGATCCCTTCCCCCTCCCCCCGTGAAACTGCGGCCATGATGCTGCGGATGGTGGGGAGGAGAACGATCTCCGCATCCGCTCCCTCCATCTTCAGCGCGAGCTCGTGCGAAAAGGTCCCTTCGGGCCCAAGCGTGATGACCTTCATCGGTTCACCATGCACTCGATCAGGGTATCGGTCATCTTCTGCCCTTCGTCGCAATACGTGCCAAGGTGCCGGGTGTTCCGGTTGAAGAAGGCCCGGAACAGTTCCGGGTCCTGCGATGCAACAATGGAAGAGAGTTCGGCAGCCGATTCCCGGCATGCAGCAAGGGCGGCCGGGACGGCGGGATTCTGCTGGAGGATGTCGGCATAGAGCGCGGGGTCCTGCGAGAGGAGCCGGCCCATGAGCGAGAGCTCGATCTGGTACACGGGGCTCGTGTACTCCCGGGTTGCCCGGATGTCCATGCCGAGCCGGCGGACCGCGTCGGCCATGCAGAGCGTGACGAAGTGGGTGAGACCCTGCACAACGGCAACCATGCGGTCGTGCTCCTCCGGGGTCGTGATGGTGCAGGATGCCCCCTCGTTCCGGAATATTTTCAGCAGTATGTTCACGCTTTCTGCGTCGGCCCGGGCCGGGCAGACAATGATAGTCTGGCTCCTGAGCGAACTGACCGTTGGCCCGAACATCGGGTGGAGCCCGATGACCTGTGCCTTTGATTTTAGCATTGCCTCGACCGGGCGGACCTTGAGCGATGTGAGATCGCAGAGGACCTGGCCGGGCCTGAGCAGCGGGGCTATCCCGCTGATGACCCGGACCGTGTCATGGATGGGAACGGAGACCACCACGAGATCGCACTGCTGTGCGATGTCCGCGTTCGTCAGCGCGGTCTTCCGGCCCGAGACGAGCACCTCGTACCCTGCACGCTGGAAGACCGGGACAAAGAACTGCCCCATCTTCCCGGTTCCGCCAATGATGCCTGCTTTCATGATCACTTCTCGCGGATGGTCTCTTTGACAGCCATCCCGAAATGCCGCCCGCCTTCGAGAATGCTGCCAAGGATCCGGTCGCCGGTTTTGAGGTGGACGACCGAGATGGCCTTCCCGTCCTCTCCCACCAGCCGGATGGTCTCGGCGTTCTGGAGGATCAGGCTCACTTTTGCCGGGCCCGCGGCTGCTTCAACGAGCAGCATGGGGCGGCGCTCGATCTTGGTGCGGCCGATGATCGCGGAGTGTGCGGTTCCCTGTGCATCGGAGACGAGCACCTGGCCTCCGATGAGCAGGTCCGAGAGGTACGCGGTCCTGCCATCCGGCAGGAGGATGTAGGCATGGACTGCGCCGGCATTCACCCGGAACGGGCGCGGGGCAACGTACGGGTTCTCCAGCGTCTCGGCATGGACGAGGAGCATCGCGGACGAGGTGTTGCCCATCAGCATGCCTTCGCCGTCCGAGAGGATCGAGCAGGTGTCCACGCAGACCCGGTCGCCCATTCCCACGGGAACGATCTTCGTGACCGTGAAGGGCACGAGGCCGACTTTCCCGGTCGAGGCCTTGATGAGCGCTGCAATGGATTTCACCAT
>JBAYMI010000280.1:0-3679 GCA_041663625.1 Methanoregula sp. | reverse complement strand
GCTGTAAATGGCAGCATGGTATCCCGATGCGGCATTTCGGTTGTACTGTTCTGCCTTCTGAGATGCGGCAGAGTAGTTCATAAGTTCAGCACCGGTGACCATCGGCACGGTATACCCGGTAATCGAGGGTTCTGCATACACAACATAATACACATTATCCGTGGCGGTTTTCATCGACCCGTCAAAGTTATGGAGCCGGGAAATCATGGTAAGGTAATACGGTTGCTTGTTGAGGATCGTCGAGGTGATCTGGTTATTTTGCCCGGGAATGAGTACCGTGTCGTAATAGGGACCCGTTGCTTCCGTTGCGTTATACCACGTCGACATTGCCCAGAACTTCCCCTGGTCCATCTCAACATCCGTCATTATATACCGGGTTCCGACATTGTCAAGGATGGTGTTTGCGGTATTCTCTGAAGTGGACATGAAATATGCTGCAGATCCATTGCTCCCGGATACGCCATGCTGGAACGGGTTTGAATTCGGGATCCGCTTTCCTATGGTGGTGATGATATGACCGTAGTCCCACCAGGACATTACACCGTACGATTCCTCCGGGTACGTGAATGTGTTCTTGTTGTAATACGTCGTGTAACCAACACCCGTCTCCGGGGTACTGTTCTGCATCCATTCAGCAGACTCTTTCCAGTCAGGGTTCATCAGGGTCGGGCTGCCCGATCCGTTGATGTAACTGTAGTACAGGGATGTGTAGGTAAACATGAGGGCGATTCCGATGACAACGACAAATATCCCCATCAGGATGTAATGGGTCTGCGAGCCGCCGGATGATGTACCCTTGACCGTTTTTTTCTGCTTTTTTCGTTTTGCCACCGGGTCATCAGTATCGTTTGCATCGGGCGTGACACTCTGTTGTGATGAAACTCCTTTAGCAAACTTACGGATATCCGGCCAGGCAAGAGTAAGAATGAAACTGACACAGACAGCGGCAAGCAGTGCGACATTGATCGCAAGATAATATTCATACCGGACATGCTGCCATGCGGAGAACAGGATGATTCCCGACCAGACGAGTGCAAAAATCTGTTCGGGGCGTTCCTCGCGGATATTATTGTATATCATGACGAGGAAGCCACCGGCCATCAGCAGGAGCCCGTAACTGAAGGTCTGCCAGGCAAGAGCCATGCTCCAGGCACGGGCTTCCTGAACGGTTTCGGTGACCGCGGCCTGTCCGAAAAATGCGAAAAGGGCTGAGATGAAGAGCGAATATAATGGCGGGCTGGCAAAGAACAGCATGCCTGCTAATACAATTGCCGAGAGAAGGATGGCAGCAGGATAATAATACCGCTCTCTTGTTTTCAGGTACTGCTGGATTATGTAAAGGTAAATGGTTCCTCCAATCAGCCCAAGGTAGGCAAGAATGTGTCCAAAGGAGTAGGTGGAGAGATCGATGCCCGGGCTCTTCAGGCCGAATGCCAGGAGACCGATGATGGCGATGCTGAAAATGACGATGTTGATGACAACGAGGTATTCGCTGGTCTTTCCACGGAATGAATCGATGATAAACTGGATGACGGTAAAAATTCCCACGATCATCGCAAACAGGATCATCGTGGGCATCACGAAGAGGCCAAGGAGATATGCGACGCCTGCCAAGGCAGAGATGAGGATTGCACTCTTATAGGTACTGATATCTTTAAATCCGATCTTTGTGTCCTTCTTGGAAAGGACGACATACATGTAGAACAGGCAGAAGATCGTGGAAAAAAGGACTTCAGCGATATGGTGATCGGCATACCCGTACATTGACCGGTAATAAAACTGGCCGGTGACAACTGCCGTGAAACCCGAGGCGAGCAGGCCGGTCTTCCAGTCCCCGCATAATTTACCGACATAATACATTACGGCAACCGTGGCAGCACCCATGAGGGGTGGGACCAGCAGGAGGACACCGATGATCTCGGGACGGGTGGCAGCACCGGTGATGATACACCCGAGTGCGATGATGATGGGGAAGAGGGGCCCCCAGTAAATGGTCGTACCTGTGGGGTACTGGCTCATCGGGTCAAACCACTCATACTGCAGGTTGTTCGAGAGTAAAAATTCAACCTGCCGGAGATTATAGAGCGGATCATCGCTTCCCACCAGGGAAAGGATGTCGGTAGTTCCCATGTGGAACATAGGAAGGAGGCGGAGCCAGAGAGCGAAGAGGGAAAAAAATGCAACAAGTGCGATGACCAGCCAGGTCACGCGATTTTTCAGATCCAGAGATATCATGCAATCATCCTGTCGTTTGTACTTGGTTTCGGGGGAGACCATTAATAAATTTGGATGATCCCCTCAAGTGACGCTTTTTAAAATTGTTTCGAACTGGCGTGATTTCTCTTTCCAGCTGAATTTCTCAAGGTTCAGAGAAAATGTCTGACGGTTCTCCATCAGTCTCTTTATGATATCGGTATACTCTTCCCGTGTTCGGTAAACGTGCAGGTGGGGGCCACCGATATTTTCCACATCCTGCATTGGGCGCATGACAATGGGTTTCCCACAGGCTGAGTATTCAAAGAACTTATTCGGGAGCGCGATATCCCCCCACTGGGGTGGTAACAAGGGGATAGTGCAGGCATCCATGCATGCGATATACCGCGGGAGTTCATGATAAGGCTTGGTCCCGGTGAATATGACGTGCTCTGACATGCCGAGATCCCGGGCGAGCGCCGATAGTTCCTTCTGGTAATCAGTGAACAGCGATCCTCCGACGATCAGGAGTTTTGTCTTGGGTTGATATTCGATCAGGGCGGGAAGTGCCCGGATCAGGTCGTCAATCGCATACCACCGTTCGACACTGCCTGAGAAACCGATGACGAAATCATCTGCATCAATGCCAAGTTCATCGCGTGCCGGTGTACCTTTAATAGGTTTGAAGAGATCTGTGTCCACCCCGTTGGTGATGAGATCTGCAGAAAACCCGAAGCCTGCGAGTTTTCTGACAAGCGATGGTGAGACGGTGGTAAGTTTGTCACTGTTCGAGAGATTGTGCCTGGTGATGGCCCAGACACTCCGGCGCACGATCTCCTGGAGGGTGTGGTTCTTGAAATAGGCTGCAGCCGAGTCCGGGAACCAGTCCTTGAGGTCAAAGACAACAGGAACCTGGTATTTTTTTGCGGCCCGTATCACCGCGCTTCCGGCCAGTACATTGGCGGCAACAACCGCATCATACTCTCCCGTATGGAGGATACGGTCAAACGTATAGAAGTGATACGGGGTATTGAGCGTATAGTGCAGAAGGGGATTTTTCAGCGGGAATTGCGTTGCCTCTTCCACAACAAGCCCGGTGGGGCGGGGTGATCCCCTGCTGACGTGAAAGTGCGCTACATGCACGTCATGCCGCTTTGCCATATCCTCAAAGATATAGTGGTGCCGTGACGGGATGGGATGATGAATATAATCCTGGGTGGAAACAAGGAGGATCTTCATATGGCAAGAAAAAGTATTGTCTCTGATTCGGAATAATCCCATGGTTTATTCTTTTAATGCCATCTCTCTGGGGAGGCTCTTGATCTTTGCCGGCGATCCAATTGCGAGCATGTGATCCGGAACATCCCGGGTCACGATGGCCCCTGCCGCAACAAGCGCTCCTTCTCCAATGCAGACTCCGGGAACCAGCGTGGTGTTTGCCCCGATTGCCGCGCCATTCTTAATGTTCGGCCCTTTGAGCCCACCG
>JBAYMI010000279.1:0-3685 GCA_041663625.1 Methanoregula sp. | reverse complement strand
TTAATACCGCCGAGACCAACGGAGAAGTAACCACCATGATCAAGACCCGGGACATTGCACTCTTCATTGCCCTCCTTGCCGGATTCCTGACGCCGTTCGACCTCTCCGCAGTCAACATCGCCCTCCCGAGCATCGGCGAAGAATACGCGATGGATGCCATCGAGATGGGCTGGATCGCTACTGCATACCTGCTCGCTTCCGGGGTATTCCTCCTCCCGTTCGGCCGGCTTGCCGATATCTGCGGCAGGAAAAAAATCTTCACCACCGGGCTCTTCATCTTCTCGCTTGCATCCTTCCTGATGCTCTTCGCTGGTTCGTCGCTGATGATCATCCTCGTGCGGGCACTGCAGGGATTCGGGGGTGCAATGATCTTCGGGACAGCAGTTGCCATCCTCTCTTCGGTTACCCCCCCGGACGAGCGGGGCAGGGTGCTCGGGATCTATACCACCGCCGTATACCTTGGGCTCTCCACGGGGCCGTTCTTTGGGGGGATCCTGACGGAGTACTTTGGCTGGAGAAGCATCTTTCTCGTCAATATCCCGGTCGGCCTGTTCGCCATTGCTCTGATCCTGCTCTTCCTCAAGGACGAATGGGCCGACTGCCGTGGGGAGCCGTTCGATGCCCGGGGAGCAGTCCTGTACGGCCTTGCCCTGATCTGTGTCATGTACGGCTTTTCCCTGCTTCCCGGAATAGGGGGAGTCGTGCTGGTCGTTACCGGAAGCGTTATCCTTGCAGGATTCATCCTGCGGGAGCTTCGCATCCCGTTTCCGCTGCTGGATGTTGCCCTTTTCACCGCAAACCGGGTCTTCGCCTTCTCGAACCTCGCCGCCCTGATCAACTACAGCGCAACCTTTGCCATCACCTTCTTTCTGAGCCTGTACCTCCAGTACATCAAGGACTTTACCCCGCAGCACGCTGGCATGCTCCTTGTAATCCAGCCCGTGATCCAGGTCTTCTTCTCCCCGGTTGCAGGACGGCTCTCCGACCGGATAGACCCGGGGAAGATCGCATCCGTGGGTATGGCACTGACCGCGCTCGGGCTCTTCGGCCTCCTGCTGGTCGATACCACTACCTCACTGGTTATGCTCATTCTCATCCTCGCTATCCTCGGCGCCGGTCTTGGCCTCTTCTCCTCGCCGAACACCAATGCCATCATGGGATCGGTTGACCGGAAGAAATACGGGGTGGCATCGGGGACGCTCAGCACTATGCGGATCGTAGGCCAGATGCTCTCGATGGGAATTGCCATGATGATCATTGCGATCTTCATCGGGGATGTACAGATCACCGAGCCGTACTACCCGGCGTTCCTCGACAGCATGCGGATCTGTTTTGGCATCTACACAGTACTCTGTATTGCAGGGATCTTCTTCTCCCTTGTGCGGTATAATGTCATTACCGGCCCCGGAAACAGTGACTCGTAAAGCGCCAGGGCGGGCCCTGAACCGGGTGTCCGGGTCACTGGGAAAACGGGTGTTGATTATATACTTCCCAAACCCAATTCACCCGTACAGATTTACTATGGTCACAGAGACAGCAACCATCAATGACACCTGTGTTGTCACGATCCCGGAACGCCTTGATGCCGGCAATGCCCCGGGTATTGAAAAGGAGATCAAGGAGATCCTCTCGGGAGCACACCAGAAAAACGTGGTCTTCGATTTCTCCCGGACCAGTTACATCGCGAGTGCCGGCCTGAGGGTACTGTTACAGCTCACCCGCGACCAGATGAAAGCCGGGGGAAAGGTTATGCTGGCAGGTCTCAAACCTCCCGTCCTCAAGGTATTCGAGATGGCCGGGTTCACGAGTATCTTTACCATCTGCGGATCACGAGAGGAAGCCCTGCAGAAAATAAAATGAACAGTTCAGGCATTCTTCTCTTCTTCTGCCTGCCCGGTCTCACCCTTGAAATAATCCACCCACGCCTGCCGCGTCTCTTTCTGGATCAGGCTGTTCTTCAGCTGCTGCCAGAGCGCAAATATCACCAGCAGATAGGCAAGGGTCCTGATGACGATCAAGGGGATTGTCAGGGGAACTTTAAGCCCCGCAAGCGTGGCCGCATGGGAGATCCCAAACAACCCGAACGCTGCCCCGATATACACCGGGAGCATCTCGCCACCTTTTCGGAAACAGAGATACCCGAGAAATACAATGGCGATGCACAAGAGCAGATTGATAAACAGTATTGGATCCCATTCCAGTGCCATGGTCAATCACAGGTATTGAGCTGGGGACACCACTGTATTAAGAATTTCTGATCACCGGCATAGGAGGAATGTGAGCACAGGAACAGGCATTATTATAAACCGGTCAATTTCTCCTGAAACAGACAGAAATGAATCAAAAACAGGTTATTGGGAGAGATCAAGGCTCTCACCAGGCCGAAGTACGATGACCCGGAGATCCGTTGTCCGTTCAACCGCTTTCTTCAGGGCAGCCGGATCGGCAGCAATCCGGTCCCACGTGTTGTAATGGATCGGGATGACAGTCTTTGCCCCGATGAAATTTGCCGCCATCATCGCTTCCGTGACACCCATCGTATACCTGCCCCCAATCGGGAGGAGCGCAACATCGGGATGGTAAAGGTCCCCGATCAGTTTCATGTCAGAGAAGAGTGCCGTATCGCCGGCATGGTATATCCTGACGCCGTCCATGCCAATGACATAACCCGCAGGGGCGCCTCCGGAGAAACCCGGGCCGGCCTCCTCGATGGCCGTGGAATGCATGGCCGGTGTCATGGTGAACGAGACACCGTCGACCACGTGGGTGCCGCCGATATTCATACTCTCGGTCGGAACACCCTTTGCCTTGAGGTACTTGGCGATCTCGGTGATGGAAACCGTCTTTTTCCCCAGAGATACGGCCTCTCCCATATGATCGCTGTGCCCGTGGGTGACGGCAACTAGATCGTGATTCGTGGCGGCGACACTTCCACCCTCAATGAAGGGATCGATCAGGACTTTTTTTGTACCCGAAAGAAGCACGCAGGAATGGCCGAGCCAGGTGAGTTGCATATATGCAGATGGGATTACTCCTGAATGAAGATTATCATCTGCCCTGATGAAAAAACGGGGCAGGAACGCGAGAGCACAGTCACTAAAAAAGGTATCTGGCCTTGCCGCAGAGCAGCGTTTCAGGTCACATCGATCAGTTCGGCTTCAGTGATATCGATCGAGTCCCCGAGGCTGTCGGCCGTGGCGCTCCGGGTCATCTGCTCGGTGAGATCCCGGTCTTCCATGACATCGCGGATCCGGTCGATGTAGGGGTCAATGGTCGGGTCTTCCTGTTCCTCGATAACATGCCGGTACTCGCGGAGAGTCGAGGGGCTTACGCCGAGTTCCTCGGATACCTCTTTCATGGTCTTGCCGGATTCGATCAGTCCCTCCATCTGTCCCTTGTCGAAGGGCATCTTGAAATCCAGTTCCCGGAAGAGTTTGAGCCGGACCCGGGCGCGGGCAACGGTCTTACTCAGTTTCTCATCCCCAAGCTCGCGGGCGATCTCGGTGTCATTCTTGCTCATATAGAATGACGTGACAAGCTTGGCAAGCTGGATCGGTTTTAAGGAAGTCTTGAAGATTCCCTGTTCCGTGATCTCTCTCATGACGAGAGCGACCTCGCGTTCTATTGCATCACTGTCTCTTAAAGTACCATGGATATTTTTCATGGGCTCAACGATCTTGGTCTT
>JBAYMI010000278.1:0-3718 GCA_041663625.1 Methanoregula sp. | reverse complement strand
ATCCTCCGCCTTCTTGGCGAAGACGTAGCCGCTCTTCTTCTTATAGCAGGATCTAACCAAGCACTCCATTGAGAACCTTCACTACGCGGTCGATTTCCGCATCGGTGATGACCAGCGGGGGAACGAGACGGAGGTTGCCATCCGCTGCGCAGTTGACGAGCACACCCTGTTCTGCACATTTCTTCTGGATCTCCGGGCATCTGTCGCCGACGCTGATCCCGATCATGAGCCCGCGGACACGGGGGTTGAACTTCGCAAGGCCCTTCCGGAACCGCTCGCCTTTGACTGCCACTTCGGGCAGGATCTTTTCGATCACATTGAGCGTGGCCACACCCGCGGCACAGGCCAGCGGGCCGCCGGCAAAGGTACTCCCGTGCTCGCTCTTCCTGAACTCCAGCCCTTCGCGGGCTGCGAGGGCTCCCATGGGGAACCCGCTCGCGATACCCTTTGCCATGGTGATGATATCCGGGCTTACCTTCGTGTGCTGGATGGCCATCCATTTGCCCGTGCGGCCCATGCCGGTCTGCACTTCGTCCACGATCATGAGGGCGCCGGTCTTGTCGCAGATCTCCCGGATGCCCTTAAAGAAACTGTCCGGCGGGATGATGACACCGGCCTCTCCCTGGATAGGTTCGACGATGATACCTGCGGTATCGCTGTCAACCGCCTTCTTCACGCCTTCCAGATCGCCGTAGTCGACAAACGTTACCGGGAGCCCGAGCGGCTCGAACGGCTCGCGGATCCCGGGCTTGTGGGTCACGGCAAGCGACCCGATGGTGCGCCCGTGGAACCCGTGGGTAAAGGCCACGAACTTCTTCTTCCCGGTCCGGACGCGGGCAAGCTTGAGCGCCCCGTCGGTTGCTTCCGCTCCCGAGTTGGAGAAGAACGCCTTGTGCATCCCGGTGACCTCGACTACCTTCTTTGCCAGGTCTCCCTGGTGCGGGACATAGTAGAGGTTCGAGCAGTGGATGAGCTGGCGAGCCTGGTCGCAGATCGCTTTCACTACGTCAGGGTGGCAGTGGCCGGTACTGCAGACCGCAATGCCTGCCACGCAGTCGATATACTCCTTCCCTTCCGCGTCCCAGACCTTCGAACCCTCGCCCTTGACAATGGCGAGATCGCGGGAGAACGCGGGCATGAAATAGCGCTCGTCGAGCGCTTTCATCTGTTTTGTTGTTTCCATTCCAATCACGGTAATGTGCACGGTTATTCGTATTCGATCGTTGCCGGGGGTTTTGCGGTGATATCGTAGACAACCCGGGCAACACTCGGGATATCTGCGGTGATTCTCGACCCGATTCTCACCAGGTGGTCGAAGGGAATGTCGATGGGATCGGCGGTCATGGCATCCCGGGAGTTGACCGCTCTCACCGCAACGATCCACCCGTGGATCCGGTTGTCTCCCTTGACACCGGTGCCGAGACCTATGAGGGCGGCAAAGCACTGCCAGGGATGGTACTTCTCCACCAGTTCGTCCTCGACGATCCAGTTCGCCTCGCGAATGACGGCAACCTTCTCTCTGGTCACCTCGCCCAGAACTCTCACGGCAAGCCCGGGGCCCGGGAACGGCATCCGGTGCTGGATCTCCTTGGGGAGGCCAAGAGCGCCTGCAACGTCGCGGACCTCGTCCTTGTACAGGTCGCGGATAGGCTCGATCACCTTCGTGAACTCGATGTCGACCGGCATCCCGCCCACGTTGTGATGGCTCTTGATCCCGCCCTGGCTCTCGATTATGTCGGGATAGATCGTACCCTGCAGCAGGCATTTTGCGCCAACCTTCTTTGCCTCGCGCTCGAAGACCCGGATGAACCGCTCACCGATAGCCTTCCGCTTGGCCTCGGGATCCGTGACCCCTTTGAGAGAATCCAGGAACTCGTCACCTGCATCGATGATCTGGAGCCGGATATTGCCAAAGATCGTCCGGATACGCTCGGTCTCCCCTTTCCTCATCAGGCCGGTGTCGATATAGATCGGGATCAGGTTCTCCCCGATGGCACGGGCAGCAAGCGCAGCACAGACGGAACTGTCCACGCCGCCGGAGAGGGCCATGACAACCTTCTCCTTGCCTGCGGCGGTCTTTATCTCCTCAATCGCCTTTGCAATGAATTTTTCCGTGTTAACCATGCTTGTACGCTCCTATTTCGTCCGCTTGTTGGCCCGGCAGGCATCGACAAAGCCGAGGTAGGGCGGCGACGGTTTTGTCGGCCGTGACTTGAACTCCGGGTGGAACTGCGTGGCAAAGAAGAACGGGTGCCCGGGGAGTTCGAGACACTCCATCCGGTTCCTGTTCGTTGCGGAGAAGACGAGCCCTGTCTTCTCCAGCTGCGCAATATACTCCGGGTTCACCTCGTACCGGTGGCGGTGCCGCTCGGTCACCTGCTTCTCGCCATAGAGTTTTCTTGCAAGGGTGCCATCACGGATGTCAGCGGTGTAATTGCCAAGGCGCATCGTCCCGCCCAGTTCGTGGAGCCCTTCCTGCTCCGGCAGGAGGGCTATCACGTGCGTTCCCTCGCCGAACTCCTCGCTCGTGGCATCGGGAAACCCGGCCCTGTGCCGGGCATATTCCACGGTTGCCAGCTGGAACCCGAGGCAGAGCCCGAGGAAGGGAACCTTGTTCTCGCGGGCGAACTCTATCGCCTCGATCTTCCCCTCGATTCCCCGCTTGCCAAACCCGCCGGGGATCAGGATGCCGTCATAGTCCTTCAGGGTGCACCGCTCGTACCGCTCGGCATCCAGCCACGCGATCTTCACCTCGGTCGAGAGGGCCCTGCCCGCGTGCTTGAGGGCCTCCTTGATACTGATGTACACATCCTCAATGCCGTACTTGCTCACGATCGCAACGGTCACCCGGCTTGTATACTCCTTGTTGACGACCCGGTACCAGGAATTATCCGCGTCCTTCCGGTCGAGCGCGAGGTGGGCGGAGAGCACATCGGCAATACCCTCCTGCTCCATCCCCATCGGCACCGCATAGGTATCCGGAGCGGTTGCAGCGGAAATGACCGCGCTCTGGGGGAGATCGCAGAACGCCGAGATCTTGCGCTTTGTTCCCGCACTGAGGGGGTTATCGCTCCGGCCCACGATGATATCTGCGTGGAGACCCAGTTCCCGCAGGGCTTTCACCGAGTGCTGGGTGGGCTTGGTCTTCATGTCGCCCATGGTATCCTCGGGGATCAGGGTCACGTGGATCAGGATATAGTCCTGCGGGGGGAGTTCGCCCCGCATCTGGCGGATCGCCTCCAAAAACGGCATGCTCTCGATGTCGCCCACCGTGCCGCCGACTTCGACAAGGCAGATCTCAGCATGTGTCCCGTCAGGGAACTCCTCCTCGGCCGCCTCCCGTATGCACTTCTTGATCTGGTCGGTGATATGGGGGATGATCTGCACGGTCTCGCCAAGGAAGTCGCCGCGGCGTTCCTTGTCGATGACGGTCCGGTACACCTTGCCGGTGGTGATATTGTGGGCAGCGGTCATCTCGATATCAAGGAACCGCTCGTAGTTGCCGAGATCGAGATCCACCTCGCTCCCGTCCTTGAGCACGAAGACCTCGCCGTGCTGGGCCGGGTTCATGGTCCCGGCATCGATATTCAGGTACGGGTCGATCTTGACCGCGGTCACCCGGTATCCGCGGTTCTTCAGGATCCTTCCCACGGATGCCGCCGTGATACCCTTGCCCAGACCGCTCATCACACCGCCGGTAACAATGATGTATTTCACT
>JBAYMI010000277.1:0-3736 GCA_041663625.1 Methanoregula sp. | reverse complement strand
TGACAACAACATCATAGGAGGCCGGATGCTGGAGGATGTCAAGCGCAAGAGAGTCAATGAACTTGTCATTGAAGGTCACACCCGCGGATTTCGCCTCATTAATGCAGATATCGCGGAAGAGGACATCGGACTTGAGCACATTCGCCTTGTGCCCGATGGTCAGGTGTCCCTGACGCTGCTGTACGAGACGGATTGCAGCCCGCGCAATCCGTTCGCTCCCCATGAGGGATACCACGCGGAGGGTGGTTGCCCGTTCGGGAGTGATCTCCTCGATACCGGAGTAGAGCCCTTCCGTGTTCTCCCGGACGATCATGATATCGAACCCCTCCCCCTTGACCGGGCGGAGGTTCGCGTAAAGGTCGAGCGCCTTCCTGATGCGCAGCACCACACTCTGGTAGTCCTTCATAGGCGGAGTGGTGATCGCCCCAAACAGGATTGCATCGGCGGTTTTGAGCGCGTCGATCTCCCGATCTGCACAAGGGCAGCCGGTCCGCTCCCACATACCATAGCCCACCTCTACCGGGAAGTACTCATACTCCGGGTGGAGGATCTCAAGGATTCGGCGGGCAACCGGGATGACCTCGTGCCCGATCCCGTCACCTTCGACAATAGCAATCTTCATTATTTCGCCCTCCATCGTGCCACCAGTTCATTCACCGACCGGGCGATCATTGCCGGTCCCGCACCCCAGTGGACAATGGCGCCGAACTTCCCGTTCCAGGTACCGATCCCCTCCCGCTCGGCCCGGCAGCACCGGACAATGAATGGTTCATCGTTTACCTGTTCGAGAGGGCAGATATTCGCAAGCGTGAAATTTTTCCCATAACATTCCGTGTAGAACTGCGAGCCCGTGAGACACCCGGCCACACGCTCGCCACCGTGCATCGGATCGGCATCGAGCGTCCGGGTATACCCTGCAGCCCGACAGGGATACGCATCCGCAGGAACGGTGGAGATGTCCCGGATATGATGATCGAACTGCACGCTGAGTTCCCCGAAGATCCCGCCTGTTTCAAGTTCTTTCAGGCTTGCCGACAGGGTAGGCCGGGGGGGAATGACATCATATACGTGGATGGTCAGGAAACCGGAGAGATCCGGGTCGAGGACAAAAGTCCTGTTCTCTTCAAGGCTCGTGAAGATCGTGCAGCGATATCCGCTCTCGCCCGCGAGGCGGACAAGGCGCAGCCGGTCATGGATCTGCACCCGTTCCGGGTAACAGCATACCTGATTCGGGGTGGCAAGCACCCGGGAAGATACGATCTCCCGCATCATCCCTTTTCCCGCGGGATCGAGGGTCACTTCCAGCAGCTCGGGGCCATCGGATGTCTCCCTGATGAGATACCGGCTCAGGAAGTAGACACGATCGCCGCATGGACGAGTCGACGCATAGCCAACGTATTTGCAGTGCTCCGGGAAGATCATCGGTGTTTTCTCCAGTACGCCACAAGGCCGCCGGCTGCGAGGATCTCCTGCATCCGTGGCGAGAGCGTAGGCACCACATGCCGTTTTCCCGCAACGTCCACCCAGCCTTGGGCAAGGTTGAATTTTATCGCACTGCCTTCGATACAGGAGATATCTGCTTCAATAAGCGGCAGGCCGATATTGATCGCGTTCCGGAAGAAGATCCGGGCAAACGTGGGGGCGATGACTGCAACAACCCCTGCCTCCCGGATCGCGATCGCCGCCTGCTCACGTGAAGACCCGCAGCCAAAGTTTTTGCCGGCTACGATAACGGCTCCTTTGAGACGGGGAGCGAGGACGGGGTCGAGATCCTCAAAGACATGGGAGGCCCAGATGCTCCGGTCCCTGGTTCGCAGGTACCTGCCGGCGATCACGACATCGGTGTCAATGTCTTCCGGGAGGCAGACCGCATGGCCTTCTGTATGCATCAGGCCACCTCAGGGACGGTGATCTCGCCTTCCAGAGCACTGGCACCCGCCGTTGCTACCGAGGAGAGGTAAATCTCCCCACCAACTCCCATGCGGTTCTTGAAATTCCGGTTTGCGGTCGAGAGACAGACCTCTTCCTCGCCAAGCACACCCATGTGGGCACCAAGGCATGGACCGCAGCCGGGCGTCCCGATGGTGCAGCCGGCGTCAACGATATCGGCAAGCACACCGGTCCGTATTGCCTGGGAGAGGACAGCGGCGGATGCAGGAACCACGATTGTCCGCACAGCCACTTTCTCCCCCTTGACTATACGGGCAAGCCGTGCCAGATCAGAGTATCGTCCGTTTGTACAGGTGCCGACAAAGACCTGGTCGAGGGGCAGGCCGGCAAGATCTTCAACGGGCTTAACCGTGTCCACCCGGTGCGGGACGGCTATGAGGGGGACAATATCGGAGAGATCGAACTCCAGGTTCCGGGTGTAGGTGCATTGCTCCGGAAGTTGCGGTTTTACCGTATGGCCTCTCTCCTTCAGGTACCGGACCGTCACGTCATCCGCGTAGAACAGGCCGGCCTTTGCCCCGGCCTCCACCGACAGGTTGGAAAGGACCAGGCGCTCATCGATAGAGAGATCCTTTGCCCCGTCTCCCACGAACTCGAGTGCTTCGTAGGTTGCACCATCAGTTCCCAGTTCCCCGACATAGGCAAGGGCAAGGTCCTTGGCTTCTGCTGCACCGGTGAAACGGCCTTCAAGGTGGACTGCGATGGATGCCGGAACCCGGAACCAGGTCTCGCCGGTAAGCCAGATCGCTGCCATGTCGGTTGCGCCGACGCCGGAGGCAAATGCCCCGAATGCGCCGAGCGTGACACTGTGCGAATCGGCACCGATCACGATCTCGCCGGGCAGGACCACACCTTCGCTCATCAGCTGGTGGCAGATGCCGCAGCCGATATCCGAAAAGTTCATGAACGAACTCTTCGCGAATTCTCTGAGCTCATGCTGGAGGGTCGCGGCGGTCGTATTATTGGCCGGGGCAATATGGTCGAAGATTATGGAGAACTCCGTTGTATCGGCAAGGTGGCTGGCACCCATGTTCTTCCAGGCTTCGAGGGCCAGGAGACCCGTCCCGTCACAGGCATAGGCGCGATCGACTTTACGATCAACATATTCACCGGCTGGTGCGTTGAGAATTCGTTCGGAGAGTGTGCTCATGCAGGGGACTCCTGTGCGTTCCGGATCAGTTTCCGTAAGACTTCCGGGGTAATATTACACTTGTGCTCGGACTGGTCCTTGACCATGGTGAGCAGGGTGCAGATCTGTTTTTCCGAGAGTTTGCAGTCGAGCGATGACACCACGTGTTCCAGGGCCTTTCTCCCGGTGTGTTTCCCGAGGATGAAATGCCGTTCCCCGCCCACGAGATCCGGGGAAAAATACTCATAGGTTGAGGGATCTTCAAGGATGGCCGCAATGTGAATGCCGCTCTCGTGCGAGAACGCAAGTTCACCGGTGACGGGTTTGTTGCGAGGCAACGTGACCCCGGAATATTTCTCAACCATGTGGGAGAGTTCCATCAGCTTCGAGAGGTCGTACCTGTCGATACCCTTCTTCATCCGCAGGGCCACAAGCAGCTCCTCCAGCGATGCATTACCTGCCCTTTCCCCGATTCCGTTCACCGTGGTGTGGAGCTGGAACGCCCCGGCCTCAGCGGCCGTGATGGTGTTCGCCACTGCACAACCCATGTCATTGTGGCAGTGGGCGCAGAATGGCCGGTCAATGGAGGAGACAAGATCCGTCATGATCCGGTTCATCTCGGAGGGAATGAGGCAGCCCACGGTATCAGCAAAGCTG
>JBAYMI010000276.1:0-3756 GCA_041663625.1 Methanoregula sp. | reverse complement strand
CAGTTGCCACAACCGGTGCATCGCTCCATGTTTACATGTACTGAAAACGCCATGCGCATCACACACACATTGTCGTCGATAGAGTCAATGTTGTTGAGCAAGTTAATTAAAGATATCTAAAATAAAAACGCGTTAATCATGCGTAGTTAACACACCACCAAATGTTTGAATATAATAATGAACAATCGCAGGTTTTGACCTGTTTTCATACCCGTTATTGGAAAAAACAGATGAGATCCGGGTTCTGATTTCATAACTACGTTCAGAATGAACGATTCCGATATATAAGAGTTTACTCCTTACCTACGCACACATCCGGGTTACCGGCAAATTGCCGCCGTAACGCACAGGTGCGCGGGATGAATAACCCGAATTTCCCTATTGGGGGTTGTTTATCAGAGATCCGGTCTCCTCCACTCCACCCATCAGGATAGGACATGACGGCCGCAAAAGAGGGGGGTCGGATCTGCCCGTTCACGAAACGGTCCGCAGGGTACCGGTCTCTGTAGTGTCGTACCCGCCAAGACGTTCAAGGATGGCTTTGAAGGCAGGTGACCGGATCGCTGCTACCAGCGCCCGGACCCGCGGGTCATCCGCATGCTCCTTTCGGATTGCCAGCTCGTACCGTTCCTGCGATACCGGAACAAACGACAGCCCGAGCGCTTTTGCCGCACTGTACACGCAGAGGCCGGCCTCTGCCTCACCGCTCTTCACGGCGAGGGCCACCGCGATATGGGTGGTCACTTCGCGGTCATAGCCCGTGAGGGAGATCGGGGCGATGCCAGTCTTTTTCAGCTCGTAATCAAGGAGCATCCGGGTGCCGGAACCTTTCTGCCGGTTGATGAATGCCCTGCCCGGCAGCTCTGCAAACGTGAGCCCGCTGCGGGAGACGACACCCTGCTGCCGCCCGGCAACGCAGATGAGATCAACCGCAGTGCCCGGCAGATATTTCTTCAGGTACGAGATGTTGTAACTCCCCTCATCATCAAGCAGGTGCGTGGGGGCAGCATGGCACTCATCCTTTCTGAGGGCAAGGATCCCGCCCATACTCCCGACATGGGTGGAGATAAGCGAGATCCCCTCCGGGCGGAGGAGATCGGCAAGGTAATCGAGCACCGGGTCGTGACTGCCGGTGACGATAAGGGCCTGCTCCGCTTCCGGGAGCGGGACCATCAGCCGGGCATCAACCTCATCACCGGCATTGAATCCTTCCGAATCGCGGGGAACCCGGAGGTACGCGTTCGCCCTCACGGCGCTCATCTGGACACCGGCTCCCTTGGACTGGGGAGAGACTGTCCAACAGCCCCCGACATTTCCCAGGGTGCAGAGGACGAACTCGTCCGATCCGATCTCCTTTGCGAGTCCGGACGTGATTCTGGCATGGATGATTTCAGGGTCCGGCACAACAAGGCCGTACTGCCTCAGGAACGGGAACACAAGCTCGCGGATGATCGTCAGGGCTGATAGGGGATAGCCCGGCAGGCCGATGATTGGTTTCTTCTCTACGCGGCCGATGATGGCCGGTTTGCCGGGCTTGGTTGCGATCCCGTGGACAAGCACCTCACCGAGTTCCGCGATGACCTCCGAGGTATAATCCTTTGTCCCCGCGGATGAACCGGCCGAGACCATGACAAGGTCATTCTCCCGGCATGCCTTTATAACGGCAGCCCGGATCTTCTCCGGGTTGTCCTCGACAAAGGGGTACCGGGTGCATTGTGCCCCGACCATTTCGAGCATCGCCTTTGCCATCACCGTGTTGCTCTCAACCACCTGTCCCGGTGCGGGACGGATCCCGGCGGGGACGAGTTCGCTGCCCGTGGGAATGAGCCCGACCCGGACCGTGATCACATCAAGCCCGGTAATGCCGTACGTGGCAAGCGCCCCAATCTCATGGGGACGCACCCGGTGCCGTGAAGGCATCACCATCTCGGACTCGGCAAGATCCTCTCCCGCAGGGCGGATATGTTGCCACGGGCTTGCAGACTTCCGAATCGTGTAGGTCGCGTCCGTTTCCCAGACATCCTCGATCATGATCACGGCATCGTAGCCAGGAGGGACGACATTGCCGGTGTTCACCCGTGCCGCCTTCCGGAGTGTGACCGGGTGCTGCTCGGACGCTCCCCGGGTATCTTCGCTCACGACCGCAATCCCGTCCATTGCAGCCAGATGTATCTCCGGTACCGAGTAACGTGCAAATATCGGCCCTGAGGTAATCCGGCCACCTGCCGCTTCGAGCGGTACCCGCAGGGTCGACGGAATACAGGAGAACTCGCGGGCAAGCAGGGCGAGTGCATCATCAAGAGGGATAACTGATAGGTAACGCTTCACCATGAGATCACACTGCAGTTGACAAATCCATTGTGGAGAGAGACGGGACCTTCGTTTCCGGCACAATCTGTCGCCATCATCTGGTCACCCGGAAGAGGAACGGCATCGGAGCCGTGCATATCTGAACACGCCTCCCGTCACACATCGGCATTTATACACTGTTTGCTATCTTATCAGGTATACCACTTATGGATCGTACCACAGATCCAGGAAAAAAACACAAAATCTCAAAAAGTGAGCTAAATAGTGCCTCTTGGCCACGACCCCGATCTTCAGGGCCTCCGCGCCATCACGGTACTTCTTGACGGGCGTTGGTATGAGGGGGATACCGCAGAGATGCTATCCGACAATATTTTTGCCCGAAACCGGTACGTAATCCGGGGATCTTCTGGCGATATCCATTAAATTGAAAAGATGTATCTAGGAAAAGCTTCAGAGAAAATGATCATGGCAGAAAGACCAAAGTGTGAATACTGTGGAAAGGATGCTATCGGGTTCCAGTCGCTCGAGGGCGGTTTTGCCTGTGTCTGCCAGGACCATGCTGACAGCCTCCTTCTTGCACTCAAACCCGGTGAGAAAAAGATTTTCGGTGTTTGTGTTCTCGAGCGGTACACCTGATACCTGATCATTTCCCCCCATAATAATGAAGGCAGATCCCCTGCAGCATCTTTTTTATCCCGGCCCGGGTGTTTTTACCAGAACCCAGCACCTCATCCCTCGTTCCCCTACCAGACCCGCGAAACCAAAAAGATGTATCTGTGAAAAGACTCCAAGATAAAATAACGATGGCGGAAAAACCAAAGTGTGAGCGCTGCGACAAGGATGCTATCGGGCTCCAGTCATTGGGGTTCTGTGTCTCCTATGTCTGCCAGGATCATGCCGACAGCGCCCTTCTCGCACTCAAACCCGGTGAAAAGCAGGCATATGAATATTGTTACCTCGAACGTTTCGATACACCGGATGACTGATATTTCCCCGGAGTACAGATACCTGCCAGGTCCAGGTCACGTGATCAGAATCCCGTACGCAATACTGCAACAGAAAAAAACCTCCACCGGCTCCCGGGATAGCCCTCTGCAACGAATTTAAAAAAAATAAAAAATTAGTGTCCTTTGACCGGGTTGAACACGTTCTCGTAGATCATGTCGCTGCCGGTGTTGCGGAGCCGTGCACGCTCCTCCTTCTCCTCGACGTACGCCATGAGCGGGAGCTCCATGGAAACACCGGGGGTGTGGCCGAACATCTTCTCGAGCTCGACCTGCTGGGCATGCATGAAGAGCGCATTCGGGATCTCTGCAGGGCAGAGTTCCTGGCACTGGCCACAGTTGACACAGGAGTCCGCAATGTGGGAGAACCGGATCAGGTGGAACATGAAGTTCGGCGGAAGTTCACCGGGCTTGACATAGGCCGGGTTCTTGGTGGTGCAGT
>JBAYMI010000275.1:0-3771 GCA_041663625.1 Methanoregula sp. | reverse complement strand
CCGTCCACCCGATGTCATGGAGCATCCCCGCACATTCCAGCAGGAAGCGATCATGCCGGGAGAGATTGTGCAGGGACTGGAGGCTGTCGAAGAGCATGAGCGCAAGCCGGGTAACCGTGCGGTGGTGCATAAGCCCTTCCGGCCAGGTTGCTGAAACGTCCTCGCACGCTGCACGGATTGCCTGCTCATCGTATTTTCGTGCCGGGATGAACCGTTTTTTCCGGCCATCGATGAGTGTATGCCGGAGTTCTTCCCAGGTGTTCTCGCGATCAAGCGTGTGCCAGTAGCGCATGAAATGATGGTGCAGCTGGATCCGCTCCCGCTCCCGGTCCCGGAGGAAGAGCCGGAGACTGGCAAGGGTCGTTGTGTCCGGCTGCTTCTCCCTTCCCTGCGATCGCAGGCGCCCCCGTTCCCGGAGCAGGAGGCGCGTGACCGAGTCTATCCAGACATCGCAGTCATGGAGCTCGCCGAGAATATCCTGGACTTTCTTCACCCGTGCATGGGGCTTTGCCAGGCCAAGGCGGTACACCGGGCCGTACACTTCCAGGGTATACCGGAGTTTCTTGGCTGCAATCCGCATGGCATGATGCTCTGCCACGGCATCGGCATGAGATATCCAGGGCTCAAACGATCGCATGTCCGAAAGGCGCGATGCAATGCGGAGAGCGGCAAGGGTCGGGACACCATAGGCTGGGAACTGCACCGGTGTTCTCCGGAAGGATGCGATCCGCGATGCGAATGCCACGTGCATCTCGCCCGTCACGCCGCTCTTCTCCAGTGCATCGAGCGCTGACAGGACCCGGGACTGGTGCTGCTCACGCTGTTCCTGGAGATCTTTCTGGAGAAATGCGATTGCCGGCTCCAGCGGAGGGAGACCCGGGCATCCACCAGGATTCCGTGCAGCCCATGCAGCAGTACACTTATTCCGGTACCGGGGAAGGACTGCAATCTGGACGTCAGCATAACGGGCCTGCCCGAGTGCCCGGGTGATTGTGGCGATCTCCTTCATCCAGCGGGCGTACTGCTTTCGCGGAAAACAACTCCGGAACAGCGGAAGGGCAGCGCGAAGACGGCGCGAGGCAACCCGCATGCGGTGAATATACTCGATATCTTCCGCCGCCCTGACCCCGTCAGTCTCTTTCTCGAATGCTGCAAGGAGCAAAGGAAGCCGCTGCATGGCAAACGAGCAGAGCCCGGCCGGTGCTGCAGGTTCAGGAGCGGCGGTCATACCAGGCACCCCGGTGCTCCATGAGCCATTCCTGTGCATTCAGGGATTCCTCCCCCGCAGCCGGGGCAATCCGGGCATAGGTTCCTTCGGGCAGCATGATGCGGGACTTGACATTGTCACCTATCTGGACCGGAAGAATGGTTGTTACGATCGCTTTTTTCAGGTTCGGGTCCTGGACCGGGAAGAGGATCTCCACGCGCCGGTCAAGGTTCCGCGGCATGAGGTCTGCGCTCCCGAGCCAGACCTCCTCGTCCCCGCCATTCCGGAAGTAATAGATTCTCGCATGCTCAAGGAACCGGCCGACAATTGCCGTGACCCGGATATTCTCGCTGAGACCGGGAATGCCCGGGCGAAGACAGCAGATGCCACGGATCTGGAGATCCACCCTGACACCGGCCTGCGATGCCTGGTAAAGCGCCGTGATGCAGGCGGGATCGACAAGAGCATTCATCTTGAAGATGAGATGCCCGTCGCCATGCGCTTTCTGCCGGTCGATCTCGCGATCGATCTTCTCAAGGATACCTTTGCGCAGGGTGACCGGGGCAACGAGCAGTTTGTTGTACTGTTCGATCCTGGCATAGCCGGTCAGGAAGTTGAAGAGCTGGGCAATGTCCTCGCCAATCTCCCTGTCGCAGGTGAGGAGACCGAAATCCGTATAGATCCGGCTCGTGGTTGCATTGTAGTTGCCGGTGCCAAGGTGCATGTAGCGCCGGATCCCGCCCTTCTCGCGCCGGACCACCATGCAGAGTTTTGCATGAACCTTGAGCCCGACCACGCCATAGACCACGTGGACGCCGAGCCGTTCCAGCGCCCGTGCCCAGCCGATATTATTCTCTTCGTCAAACCGGGCCTTCAGTTCGATCAGTGCAGCGACAACCTTGCCGTTCTCGCGGGCCTCCATGAGGGCTTTGACAATCGGGGAGTTGGAACCAACGCGGTAGAGCGTGATCTTGATGGCCAGGACATCCGGGTCATGGGCTGCCTGCCGGATGAAGTTGACCACGGGCGTGAAACTGTCGTACGGCTGGTAGAGCAGGATGTCGTGGTGCCGGATTGCATCGAAGATATTGCGGTCATCTGCAAGATCCGCGGGAACCGATGGCAGGAGCGGGAGATCCTTGAGCTCCGGGCGATCCAGGGACATCAGCTGCATCAGGTCGGCCATACCCACCGGGTGTCCCACGTGATAGATCATCGATTCGGTCACACCCAGCTTGGATGCGAGCATATGGCACATACTGTCTACCATCGAATCCTCGACTTCAATGCGCACGGGTTTTCCCCGGGCCCGCTGCTCCATGATCTCCTCAACAGTGGTGAGCAGGTCAGAGGCTTCATCGACTTCGATCTCGAGGTCTGCATCCCGCGTGATCCGGAAGGGGAATGAGGCAGCGACTTCGAGACCCGGGAAGAGCATGGTTAAGTGGGCTGCGATGATCTCTTCGAGATAGACAAGGTGGACGATGCTGTCATCGCTCTTCGTGCTGCCATCTGGACAGGGAATCCGGATCAGCCGCGAGAAGAGCGAGGTCGGGACCTTGACACGGGCAAAGACCTCTTTCCGGTTCTGGTCCCGCACGATGATCGCGAGATTGAGCGACAGGTTGGAGATGAAGGGAAACGGGTGGGAGCTGTCAAAGGCGAGCGGGGTGAGGACCGGGAAGACCTCGTCGACAAAAAATGTATGCATTGCAGCTTTCTGCGGGTCTGTCATGTCGCTGTAGGTATGGAGGATGATTCCTGCTTCTGCAAGCCGGGGGAGGAGCTCCCTGTGCCAGCAGTCGTCCTGGAGCTGGAGTTCGGGAAGGAGGTGCTGCCGGATCGCTTCGAGCTGCTGTGCGGGGGTCATGCCGTCCGGCGGGGCACGGAGTACTCCCTTGGATAACTGGCGCTGGAGACCGGCAACCCGGATCATAAAAAATTCGTCCAGGTTGTTGGAAAAGATGGAGAGGAACTTGACGCGTTCGAGAAGCGGGTGGCCTGCATCCAGCGCCTCGTCCAGCACGTGGCGGTTGAAATGGATCCAGCTCAGTTCACGGTTGATATACAGCGATGGGTTTTCGGTCAGCAGTTGCGACGAATCCATGAGTGCACCCTGAATCAGAAAACATGCGAGGGCATATCCTGCGGTTCCAGTATTACACATTACCACGGGATAGTATAAAGGCTGCGTGAATCGGGGAGGGAATATTATTTGAGATGAAAAGATTGCCGGACTATGAACAGAGGGGGAGTTTTTTAGAAAAATTTGCTCTGTAGAAAACCTCACTGAAGAGAAATTGTAAGAACCGGTGAATGTTACAGATGATCATTTTCCCGGCGATTTCCTTCAACTGAATAAGAAATTTTCTTGCTTTCAGATCGCCACTGAACTTTCTTTTCAGAACGGAGAACTTGTTTTCAACGAGTTGTCGTCTTCGATATCTGACGTCATCGAACTGGAAAGCCATTTCCTGACGATAAGTCCCTCCGACAACTTCGTTCTTCCAGGAACGGATCGGGATGATCGAATCGGCATGAAGGTCATCTCGGATCTGACGATG
>JBAYMI010000274.1:0-3780 GCA_041663625.1 Methanoregula sp. | reverse complement strand
GTGAGATCTGCCATCACCGGGTCGGTCTCCATGGCACGGTAAAACGGCGCAAGATCATCTCCGGTGCTGAAGATCCGCGAGAGGATCGTATCGGCCTTCTTTTTTATCCGGGCCGTGATGGTGCGATCTGACCGGATGGCAAGGGAAATAGCCGGCATACCTGCCGTGCCTGTTGACCGGGCTTCGGCCAGTACCGGGATGCCTTCGATCTCCAGTGCCTGCCGGAAGATACCGTCGCGGTATACACGGATCTGCGGATCACCGGAAGCGAATATCGCTGCGGTGAGATCAAAGTCAAAGGGCGGGGCGGGATGGAGCGTTGTCATGGGCAGGGTGCCGGGAGGGATCGCGGGACGGGCACCGGGATCACCATCAGGAATCCTTTCGCGCTACAAACAGGGATGAGAGTTCCCTCGCGGTCTCGTCCGTTATGAACAGGATGAGTGCCTCGCCCGCCACGAGCTTCCGGGCGGGGTCGATCCGGCTGGTGGTCTTTCCCCCGCTGCGGATCCCGAACTCCGCTATGCCAAACCGGGTGGAGAGATCCAGCCCGCCAATGGTCTTCCCGTCCGCTTCCGACCCGGGGCCGATGATGAATGTGTGCACGTGCCGGTTGTTGAACATAGTGCCGGGATCTTCCAGTTCTGCGTCCCCGCTGGTACTCTTTGCGAAGATGGTACTGCCGACCGCTTTGGCTTTTTTGATAATATACCCGATCTCTTCATCGGGGAGTTCGTATTTCCTGAGTACCCGGGAGAAGATCTCCAGCGATGACTCGAACTCTTCCGAGATCACCTCGTCCGCACCCAGGTCCAGCAGGGCCCTGGCATGCCGCACGTGCCGTGTCCGTGCAAGGATATGCACGTTTGGCGCAAGTTCCCGTGCCGTAGTGATGATCCGGGGGATCGACTCCTCATCGGAGACCACGATGACCAGGGTCCGCGCCCGGTGGATCCCGGCGTGTTCCAGGACTTCTGCCTGTACCGCATCACCGTACATGAAATGGGGGCGGAAGGTGGATCGCTCCTTCTGGATGATCTCCGGGTTCAGCTCGATGACCATGTAGGGAATCCCGGATATGGCTGCGGCCCGGGCAACGGTCTTTCCGGTGATGCCGTAGCCGGCAATGATGATGTGATCGGACAGGACCTTCTCCGTCTCCTCTGCGGGCTCCGTCCTGCCCCGAAGGGACAGGGCCGGTACGATCCGGTAGATAAGGTCAACCGCTTTCGGTGCGGCATTCATGGTAAACGGGGTCAGGGCCATGGTGATGATCGCCCCGGCAAGGAAGATCTGGTAGACCGTGTTCGGGATGAGTGCGGAGTCGAGACCGGTCTTTGCCAGGACAAACGAGAACTCCCCGATCTGGCAGAGTGCCAGGCCCGAAAAGACGCAGACCCGCAGCGGCATGCCGATCACTGCTGCGGCCGCAGCCCCGGTGAGGATCTTCACGACAATAATGATTATCACGATCATAGCCACGTAATAAAACTCGGAAAAGACCGTCTGCGTGTTCAGGAGCATGCCTATCGAGAGGAAGAAGATGGCGGCAAAGACATCCCGGAACGGGATGATGTGGCCAAGGGCATTGATGTTGTAATCCGATTCCCCGATGATGAGCCCGGCAATGAATGCCCCGAGCGTGAACGAGAGCCCCGCCTCACTCGTCAGCCATGCGATGAGCACGCAGATGCCGGCAAGGGTGATGAGGAAAAGTTCCCTGTTCTTCTCGCAGGCCACTTTGTAGAGAAACGCCGGGATCACCCAGCGGGCCATGACAATGATGACGAGAAGGATTATTGCGATCTTGAGCATCTGGAGGGGGAGTGTGCCCAGGTCGAGACCCCCGCTCCCCCCGAGCAGGGGGGCGATGAGCATCATCGGGATGATGGCGAGGTCCTGGAAGATGAGGATCCCAAGAAGCGTCCGCCCCTGGAGGGTATCCACCTCGCCTTTCTCCTGAAGGATCTTCATGACAATGGCAGTGCTGGAGAGGGAGACGATGAACCCGAAGATCAGCGCCTCGGAAAACGGCATGCCGGAGTACTCGGTGATGAAGGTGATGGCAGCAATCGTGATGCAGACCTGGACCATCCCACCGATGATCACGGTCCTCCACGAGCGCAGGAGTTTCTGGAACGAGAATTCAAGACCGATGGTGAAGAGGAGCAGGACTATCCCGATGTTGCCGAAGGTGTCGATGGCATCCTGGTTGGTGATGATCCCGAAGCTGTAGGGTCCGACCAGGATGCCGATGATAAGGTAGCTGACAATGCTGGGGATCTTCAGGCGCTGGCCGAGGTACAGGAGGAGGACGGCGAGTACCAGGACACTTACACTGGCAATGAGGATATCCATGCAGAATCTTCCGGTCTAATAATGAATTGGAATAGAGGTAGCGATGAACCGGATATTATACTTTATGCGATGCGGTGCGATGACCGGTGCGTAAAAACCCGCTCTCTTTTGAGAAAGGAACGGAGCATTGCTGCGATGGGAACAGGGAATAAAATCGCGTACGTCCACTCTTATCCGATCGGCAAAAACGGAAGATCCGGCCCGACACTCTTTTTGGGTCGTGCACGGTTAAGAAGATCAGATCTCTTCCTGTTTTGAGAAGAGGTGGCCGAGATCCCTGGCAGTCTGGTCTGTTGCGAAGATGATGAGCGCGTCACCCGCCAGCAGGCAGGTGTTCACATCCGGCTGGGCCGTTGTCTTGTTGTCGCGGCGAACGCCAAAGTCGGATATGCCATAGCTGCTCTTCAGTTCCAGGTCCGCAATCGTCTTCCCGTCAGCAAAGGATCCCGGCTCAACGGTGAGCATATGGATGCGCAGGGATAAGAGGACGGTGTCCATGCCCATCGTAGGCGTGTTGTTCCCGGTCTTGATGAACTTGGCATAGCCCCAGCTCTGGATCTTTCCGACGATCTTTGCGATCTCCGACTCCGGCAGCCGGTATTTCTTCAGTGCCCGGGTGAAGATCTCCTTTGCCGCCTCAAATTCTTCCGACACGACCTCATCGGCACCGAGGTCCAGCAGGTATTGTGCATGGCGGATGTGCGTTGTCCGGGCGATGATATAGATCTCCGGCGCCAGCTGCCGGGCGGAATGGACGATGCGGGGAATTATCTCCTGGTCGGATACGACGACGACCAGTGCCCGTGCATCGCGGATCCCGGCATGTTCCAGCAGTTCTTCCTGGGCTGCATCCCCAAAGAGGAAGAACGGGCGGCGGGTGGATTTCTCCCGCCGTATGATATCCGGGTTCAGTTCGATGACCATGTAGGGAATGCCGGTGATCTCGGCAGCCCGGGCCACGCTCTTGCCGGTGATGCCGTAGCCGGCGATAATGATATGATCGGTGAGCGATTGTTCGGGAGCGCCGCCTGCGGGGCAGCCCGCGGGGTCGGGGAGGATCCTCCGGGGTGCATACCGGTACCAGAACTCAGTTGCCCGGGGTGCGGCGCGCATCATGAATGGCGTGAGGGCCATCGTAACGATCGCTGCCGCAAGGAAGATCTGGTAGATCCTGTCCGGGATGAAACTCGCGTCAAGACCGGTCTTTGCGAGCACGAACGAGAATTCCCCCACCTGGCAGAGCGCAAAACCGGTCATGATGGAGACGCGGGCCGGCATCCCGAGGATGGCCGATGCGAACATACCGGTTAAGATCTTGATGCCGATGATCAGGATCACGATCATCAGGATGAGGGTGATGAACGACGAGTCCGCGAAGATGGTTTTTGTGTCCAGCAGCATCCCGATGGAGAGGAAGAAGAT
>JBAYMI010000273.1:0-3785 GCA_041663625.1 Methanoregula sp. | reverse complement strand
GTTGTCGGTACCGGTTGTTAACTCGGTGATGCCGAGGCAGTAGATGATGACCGCGTTCTTTGCCTTAGCATACTGGCGGGCAAACGCCTTGACCTGCTCGAGCGGGACGCCGTGGATCTCTTCGCAATCGGCATACTTCTCAACGGTCTTCTTGAGGTCATCGAAACCTTTCGTACGCTCGTTGATGAACGCCGTGTTCTGGAGGCCTTCCTTGATGATCCAGTACATCATGGAGTTGGCGAGCGCAATGTGGGTCGACGGGTTGAACCGGATCCACTTGTCGGCAAGCCGTGCCGTCGTACTGTACCGCGGGTCAACGACAACGATCGGGATTCCCTTCTTTTTCGCCTGCATGACGCGGCGCCCGGCAAGCGGGTGGGCCTCGACTGCATTGGAACCCCACATGACGATAAGGTCGGAGTTCAGGACATCCTCGAACGGGTTGGTGGCTGCACCGGAACCGAACGAGAGCGAGAGACCGGCAACGGAAGGTCCGTGGCAGATACGTGCACAGTTGTCGACATTGTTTGTCTGGAATCCTACACGCGCAAGCTTCTGCAGGGCGTAGCAGTCCTCGTTGACCGTACGGCACGAGGTCTGGAAGCCAAGGGACCGGGGCCCGTTCTTGTCGGAGATCTCCTTGAACTTCTTTGCAATCAGGTCGATGGCTTCAGTCCAGGAAGCGTCCACGAACTTGCCGTTCTTCTTGATCTTCGGCTTTGTCAGCCGGTCCGGACTCTGGACGTGTTCCCAGCAGGTCATTCCCTTAGGACAGAGCTTGCCTTCGTTCACAGGGCTACGCTTATAAGGTTCAACCCCGACGAGCTTGCCGTCATTGACAACAAGATTCAGACCGCAGCCTACACCGCAGTAAGGACAAGTCGTGGGTACATACTTAAGAGTACTCGAGCTATCACTCATTTTATCACCATACATACACTCACGAGAGCCCCGGCTAAAAACAAACAGCCGAAACGCCCATGTTTACACACCTCTGGAGTTGATATGCCGCAAAATTGGTTAAACAATTTTGCTTGATTAAAGATCTCGGTAAATAATATATATACATTATGAGATTATTCTTATAAATGGTGATTACTTTGGGGCATATGCGTTCCCGCGGGGCAGGTTTCGTCGATATCCGACAGAAATCATGCGGTCGCGCAGAAGGTTCGGAAGCCAAAGGAGCTCTAACAGATCCCGGGTGCAGGTAAAAATATGAGAATCCGAAAAATCCCCCCCATCCTGACCGGGATCGTCCACACGGCACTCCAGGCCTGCGACGGGGTTCGGTTCCATGCCGACAGCACCTGCCATTCCTGTGGCGGCACCGTGTCCGGGTATGATGAACGGGAGAAACGGTTCGCGGTCCTGGTCGAGGATGACACCCGCTGCCCGGTGCAGGTCATTATCCGGCGTTCCTGCTGCAAGGCCTGCGGGAAGTTCGCCCTGACGCCGGAGCCGTTCTATCCCGGCACCCGGGCCGGCTCGCCGGTTGTCGATCTCTGCCGGGCTCTCTCCTCCACCATGTCGTACTCCCGGGCCTCCACGTATCTCCTGAGGATGGGTGTTGTGGTCGACCGCTGGAGTGTCCGCCAGTACGCACAGATGTCCCTCCCGGCAGTGCAGACCATGGACGCATTCGGCATGCAGATCCCGGTTTCGATCATAGCCCTCTCAACGCTTGCCGGATCGGTACAGGAACCGGCCACCCTTACCATGGACGATGTCCAGGAGGCATGCAATTATCCCTCGGTACCCCGCGAACTTTCGGGGCTGCCGGACCGCATGGTCGGGGAAAACTTCATCTGATTTTTCGGTAGGCAGATGCGGGTAATTGCAGGCAGTTGCCAATCATAAAAAGTTTATCAGATGCAATGCCACGGGATCACTATGAAGACCGGACATCCAGAATACTCGCTCGATAACCTGTCTGCCAGGATGACTGCGCAGAAGGTAAGCCCGCAGATCCAGGAGAAGATACGCCAGTGCGCAACCTTCCATACCTACCCGGCACCCGGCACACTCATCGGGGTGTTCATGGTGGACTATGCGCTTGAGTTGTTGAAGGCGGACCCGGAAGAGAAACTCTATGGAGTCTGCGAGACACCCAAATGCCTTCCTGACGCCATCCAGGTGATCGCGCACTGCACGACCGGAAACAACCGCATGCGGGTCGTCCCCATCGGCAAATTCGCCCTGACCCTCAACAGGGCAACGGAGAATACCACGGCAGAAGCTATCCGGGTCTACGTGGACTTAAAGAAACTCAAAAACTATCCCACCATTGATACATGGTACGCCAACAGCCCTGCGTATGACAAGGCAACCATGAAGGGGCTCCTCCAGGACGAGATCTTCCGTGCCGGGCGGAATATCCTCTCGTATGAGACTGTCAAAGTAAAGGTCACACCCAAGAAGAAATGGAAATCAGTCACCTGCCCCAGCTGCGGCGAAACGGTCCCGGACTACATGATCGAGGGCGACCACTGCGGCGCCTGCGGCTCGATGATGTATTACGAACGAATTTCCTGATGTGAGGATCACAATATCGAAAATATTTCTTTTAAAAAAAACGGGGTGCTCTTTTCCGGTCAGGAAAGAACAGGCACATAACTATCCGGTGAGTACCCGGACTCCTGGACACCACGATCTGCCTTGCCTATGATACCCGGCTCAGCGCACCGGTTCCCAGGTCATAGTAGAGACCGTGAACCTCAACCCGTTGCTCTGCCACCGCTTTCTTGAGGAGCGGGTAGGTGAAAAGATGTTCAATCTGGAGGCGCACGTTCTCCTGCTCGATCTGGCGGTACCGTTCATCCATCTCAAGGACGGTCTCCGGTTTCTTGATCTTGGCATCCACACGCGTCTTTGCGTCGCGGGCATTGTTCAGCCAGAGCGGGATATAGGAATCATTGGTTTCCTTATCCAGCGCACGGATGGCACCGCAGTTCGAGTGCCCGCAGATGACGACGTCGCTCACATGCATGTGCATAACGGCGTATTCCAGAACGGTCGCAAAGTTCCAGTCATGGATCGGCACGATATTGCCGATGTTCCGCTGGATGAAGAGTTCACCTGCCCGGGCCTGCGTGATATGCCCGGACTGAAGCCGGGAATCCGAACAGGCAATCCAGAGCGTGGTCGGGTGCTGGCTTCCGGCCAGTTCCTTGTAATAATCAATGTTCGGGGTGAAGTCTGTCTCCCGAAACCTCAGGTTCCCTAGTAATAACTTATCGATCATGTTGCACACACCTCTGACAGTGTAAAAAACATATGCCGGTTTGTGCCAGCCTATGTATATTACTGATACTGGCAATGGTCATGAAAGAACCTTTCGAAATGATCCGACACGATCATATATTCCCCGTACAGCCGACATCAGCCACGGGGCAGACCTGATAAGCGGCATGAGGATTTATTATATGGCAGGAACAATGGGTATAGAACAACGGGCAGGTACCGGCTATCCCCAGCAGGATGATGGTCCATGTCCCGATACGAGATTTACATGCCAACGATTTCCGCACAGGCCGGGAGCGATCGCTATAACGAAGACTTAACGCTCCTGACCCTGTATTCCCTTGCCGGGGAAGAAAGCAGTGGTTTTCCAACTATCCGGCCCCGGTTTATCAAGCAGATCCGCCGGTTTATCTTCTCGGAGCGTACAGCAACGTCAGCCGGGCAGGTTATCGAAGCCGTGGAAGTCCGCGAGCTCACACCCGATGAGATGGTGCGGGCCGAGAAGGAGCTCTGGATCCACTACCATCAGCAGAAGGCGGACC
>JBAYMI010000272.1:0-3802 GCA_041663625.1 Methanoregula sp. | reverse complement strand
TAATTGGAAATGGTTATATGAACTCCAATCCTTTGTACTAGTACGTAGTGTCACGAGGAAATCCATGAAGAGAAATATCCAGATAGAAGCTTTGGACCAGATTCCTTTGGAAAAACAGCGGATCGAACTTGTCGAGCGCAAATGCCTCGGCCACCCTGACAGCCTTGCCGACGGGATTGCCGAGTCAATCAGCCAGGCACTCTGCAAGACCTACCTCGAGGAATTCGGGGTCGTTCTCCACCACAACACCGACCAGGGTGAAGTCGTGGCCGGCGAGTCTGCACCCAAGTTCGGCGGCGGCCGGATGATCCGCCCGATCTATGTCCTCCTTGACGGACGGGCCACCAAGCAGTTCAATGGCATCAATGTCCCTGCCGATGCCGTGGCCGTTGAAGCAGCCCACAAGTATATCCACAAGATCCTCCCGGAGCTCAACCTCAACCGCGAGATCATCACCGACTGCCGGCTCGGGACCGGTTCCACCGACCTGCGGGATGTCTTCAAGCCCAGCCAGGGCAAGATCCCCCGGGCGAACGACACCTCCTTTGGTGTCGGCCATGCTCCCTTCTCGGAAGTGGAGACGATCATCAAGAACAGCTCCGACTATATCGATACAAAACTCCGGAAGAAATATCCCGCAATCGGCCAGGACATCAAGATCATGGGCCTGCGTGACGGGAACACCATCACCCTCACCGTTGCCTGTGCCATTGTTGACAGGTACTGCAAGGATATCCGGGAATACTCGGAGTACATGAGCATCCTCAACGAGGAGATCACCGCGATTGCAAAGAAGAGCACCAAGCGGAAAGTCGCGGTCCATGTCAACACGGCCGATGACATCAAGAAGAAGAGCGTCTTCCTCACGGTGACAGGGACCTCTGCTGAGATGGGCGACGACGGTTCGGTAGGCCGGGGCAACCGGTGCAACGGGCTCATCACCCCCAACCGCCCGATGTCCATGGAGGCAACCAGCGGCAAGAACCCGATCAACCATATCGGCAAGATCTACAACCTCCTCTCCACCCAGATCGCCCGCGAGTGCGTGACCAAGGTTGACGGCATCGAGGAGATGTACGTCCGGCTGCTCTCCCAGATCGGGATGCCCATCGACCAGCCCCTCGTGGCGAGTGTCCAGGTTCTGCCGCAGTGCGGGGTAAAACTGAAGGACATCAACGCGGATATCCAGGAAATTGTGGACGACAAGCTCGCGAATGTCACCCTTATTACCGAAAAGGTCATCGAAGGCAAGCTCAAGACCTTCTGATACTGCAATGGCAAAACCAGCGAAAGTCACTAAAAAATCCCGTGACATCCCCTCTTTTTCAGACAGAGTCCGGCTTGCCATACCCAACAAGGGGAGAATTGCAGTTCCTATCATGGACCTGGTCGAGAAGAGCGGGCTTCACCTGGCGGAGAGCGGCACTGACCGGCGCCTGATCACCCAGACCCTCGATCCGCATGTCGAGATCCTGTTCGCCCGGCCGGTCGATATACCTGAGTACGTTGCCACGGGTGCAGCGGATCTCGGGATTACCGGGCACGATATGGTTATTGAACGGGAATCCGACGTGGAAGAGCTTCTCGACCTCCAGTTCGGGAAGGCCAGACTCGTCCTTGCCGTGAGCGAGGATTCCGAGATCACGACGGTAAAGGATCTTGAGGGCCTGAAGGTTGCCACCGAGTTTCCCGTGATCACCCGTTCCTATTTCAAGCGGCACAAGGTCAGTGTTGAGATTGTTATTGTAGGCGGCGCCTGCGAGGCAACCCCCCACCTCGGCATTGCCGATGCGATCATCGATCTCTCCAGTTCGGGGACGACCTTGAAGACCAACCGGCTCCGGGTGATCGACGAGGTGCTCGTGACCTCCACCCACCTGATCGCAAACCGGGAATCCCTCATGGCCAAGAAGGACAAGATCGACGAGATCCACCTTGCGCTGGAGAGTGTCATCAGGGCGAAGGGCCAGTGTTACCTGATGATGAACGTGAAGCGCAACTGCCTGGCAACCGTGAAACGCGTCCTTCCCGGGCTCTCCGGGCCTACGGTGATGGATGTTGCATCGAGCGAGGATCTTGTTGCGGTCCATGCGGTTGTCAACGAGGAACGTGTTTATACCCTGATCAATGCGCTGAGGCGTGCCGGGGCAAAGGATATCCTCGTCATGGCCATCCAGCGGATGATCCGCTAGGATCCCCTATGAAAATTTTTCCCGCGGTTGACATTCTCGGCGGAAAGTGTGTCCAGTTAGTGCAGGGCAGGCGGGAGAGTGCGACTGCGTATGGCGATCCCCTCTCCTGTGCAACGCGATGGCTGAACGAAGGAGCCGAAGCGCTCCACGTGGTCAACCTTGACGGGGCATTCGGCGCCTCGTCGAAAAATGCCGAACTTATTGCCGACGTGATTAAACAGACCGGTGTCGAGATAGAACTCGGCGGGGGCATCCGGTCGGTTGAGGATGCCCAGCGCTGGCTGGAGACCGGCGTGGATCGCGTCATCATCTCCACCCTTGCCACCCAGGACCCGGAATGTATCCGTACCCTTGCCCGGGAGTTCGGGAGCAAGCGCGTGATGCCCGGCGTGGATGCCAAAGGCGGGGAGATCGCAGTCCACGGCTGGCAGGAGACCGCGGGCGACTATCTCGGCTGGGCCAAACGGTTCGAGAAACTGGGTGCCGGCTCGCTCCTGTATACCAATGTCGATGTCGAGGGGTTGCAGCAGGGTGTCCGGTTTGAACCGGTAAAGCGGCTGATCGATGCAGTCGGCATTCCGGTGGTCGTGGCGGGCGGCGTATCTGCCCGTGCCGATGTGGCCGGGCTGCGGGCCGCCGGGGCCGCCGGGGCGGTACTGGGTTCAGCCCTGTATAGCGGGAAGATCCAACTGAAGGATGCACTGGAGGAATGTCTTTGAGAATTGTGGAAGTCAGGCGGGAAACGAAAGAGACGAAGATCGCGATCAAACTCAACCCGGACGGGACCGGGAAAGTTTCGGTCAAGAGCGGCGTGCCGTTCTTTGACCACATGCTGACCGCACTGGCCCGGCACGGGGGATTCGATCTCACCTGCACGGCCAAAGGCGACCTGGACGTGGACTGCCATCACACGATCGAGGATATCGGGATCGTGCTCGGCGATGCAATCAGGCAGGCGATAGGCGATGGCCGGGGCATCCGGCGCTTTTCCCATGCCATCATCCCGATGGATGAATCGCTTGGCCAGGTTGCGCTGGACTGCGGGGGCCGGGGATACCTGGTCTGGCACGGCACCTTCGGCAACAAGGTAGTGGGATCGATCCCGTCCGATATCTTCGAGCACTTCTTCTACTCGCTCTGCACCCGGGCCGGGATCACCGCTCACATCTCCTTTACCGGGAAGAACGATCACCACCAGTGCGAGGCAGCCTTCAAGGCATTCGGCATCGCGCTCGGAGAAGCTCTTGCAATCAGCGGGGACAAAAAGGCGGTCCGGAGTACGAAAGGGAAGTTCTGATCTTTTTTCAGATGAACTTCTGCATCCAGACCGTATCGAAAGTAACGCCTTTTTTCATTCCGACTTTTACAAACCTGCCACACTCGGAAAAACCATGACGGGCATGGAACCGGATACTCCCCTCGTTCAGCGATGATATGCTGGCAAGGATTGTGGTGATACCCTGCGTTTTTCCCGCGGTTTCCAGATGTCCGAGCATCTTTGCCCCCAGTCCCTTTCCTGTCCAGTCAGGCCGGATGAAATACGTAATCTCGGCAGTATGCCGGAATGCCGGCATCGGGTTATGGGCGCGGAGCATGCCGAACCCCGCAAT
>JBAYMI010000271.1:0-3824 GCA_041663625.1 Methanoregula sp. | reverse complement strand
GGCTTCTTCTGCTATCCGTGCCTGGTCGGCGTTTACGACATCCATGATCACGCCGCCTTTCTGCATGGAAGCAAAACCCCTCTTGAGGAGTTCGGTGCCATGCCTGAGTTCTGATAGTTCCATTTTGTTCACCATCTCGTGTATTCTCTCATTACCGGCTGTTGCGGGACTGTCGGAGGAATCCGGAGTCCCGGGCCGGAGGTATTTCTCACTGTTGGGGCCAGGAGCTCATAAAGATAATCACAATTGTGAATTTTGCCGCAAACCCCGGTTTAAAAGGGATGAAAAAATATGGCGGGTCGGATCAGACCTGTCGGAGGCTTCCCCGCTGCTTCACGAACCGGTCCCAGTTGAACGGCTCATCGAGCACATTCACCGTAACCTGTTCGATCCCTGCAACCCCAAGTGTCCTGCGCTGGACCTGCTCCGACAGGTGAGCGGAGAGGGGGCAGGCCTTGCAGGTGAGGACCATATCGATCTCTGCACTCGTGCCCTTCACCCGGATCTCCTTGATGAGCCCGAGGTCCACGATATCGATGCCTACCTCGGGATCGATCACTTCCTTCAAGGCCTCGCGGATCCGGTTCTCGATAGTGAACTCCTGGCGGAGAACGGTGGCAAACGGACCTGCCCGGGACTGTTCGAGGTTCCTTACCTGCTCTTCGAGCTGGTTCTGCCGGTCGAGGAGCCGGCTGATCACCCGGACCACCGGGTCGGGCATGACATTGTTGGCAGATTCCCCGTCATCCACATCCTCCGGCCCGGCAATCTTCCCGGGAACGCCCACAACGGTCGCGCCCGGCGGGACGGAACGGACAACGACTGACCCGGCACCTATCTTGGCGCCCTTCCCGATCAGGATGTTGCCGAGCACGATCGCCCCCGCCCCGACAATCACATCGTCTTCCACGGTCGGGTGGCGCTTCTTCTTCTCGAGGACCGAGGCCCCGAGCACCGCGCCCATGTAGAGGAGCACATCGTTACCCACGATCGCGGTCTCCCCGATGACAATGCCCATGCCGTGATCGATCACCACGCGCCGCCCCAGCTGCGCCCCGGGATGGATCTCAACGCCGGTCAGGAAGCGGTTGATATGCGAGAGGAACCGGGCAGAGAAATACCAGTTGTGTGTCCAGAGCCAGTGCGCCCGCCGGTGGAACCAGAGAGCATGGATCCCGGGATAGCAGAGGAGGACCTCCCACCAGGAACGGGCGGCCGGGTCCCGTGCGGTGATCGCCTGGATATCTTCCCTTAAGCGGTCAAACACCATGGCCGGTCCCCGGGGTCATTCGAAGAGTTCCGTGCTCAGGTACCGTTCCCCGGTATCCGGCAGGATGACGACAATGGTTTTACCGTCAAATTCCCTGCGTGCTGCTACCTGGAGTGCAGCCCAGGTTGCTGCCCCGCCGGAGATGCCGATGAGGATTCCTTCCTCTTTTGCCATGCGTCGTGCGGTGGCAACAGCATCCTCGTAGGTCACCCGGATAACTTCATCGAGAAGATCCGTTTTAAGAACCTCCGGGATAAAACCCGGGGCGAGGCCCTGGATCTTGTGCGGTCCCGGCTGCCCCCCGGAGAGGACCGGGGATGCATCGGGTTCAACGGCAATAACTTTGAAACCGGACCGGCGGGGTTTTATTACCTCGGCGATACCCGTGATGGTACCTCCTGTCCCGACGCCGGCCACGATCGCGTCGACCTTTCCGTCGGTATCCTTCCAGATCTCCTCGGCCGTGGTCTTCCGGTGAATGGCCGGGTTGGCGGGGTTCCTGAACTGCTGGGGGATGTAATAATAGTTCGGATTCTCTAAAAGGAGCGCATCAGCCTTTGCGATCGTTCCTTTCATGCCCTCTTTTCCCGGGGTGAGGATGAGATCGGCTCCGTATGCCTTGAGGATCTTGCGCCGTTCGATGCTCATGGTCTCCGGCATCACGAGGGCGATCTTGTAGCCTTTGGCCGCGGCGACCATCGCGAGCCCGATACCGGTGTTCCCGGAGGTGGGCTCTAAGATGATCGTATCCTTTTTGATATATCCTGCCGCTTCCGCAGCTTCGATCATGGAAACCGCGATACGGTCCTTGACGCTGCTGCCCGGGTTGAACGACTCCACCTTGGCCAGCACAGTTGCGCCGGATTTACCGGTAATGCGGTTCAGCCGCACGAGCGGGGTGCCGCCAATCGTTGTTGTAATATTGTCATGGATTTTTGTCATGATAATGCTCCGCAGTCGTGAAATATCCCGTGATGTACGGGAGTATTCGTGACTTCACAATTGTTAATTGTTGGGCCCTGATATATATTTAGCCTTGTGTCCATGGCAGGTCCCGCTGTTTTTACCCCGAGACCTCATTATATCCGTCGGAACCCAGGAATTAGCGGCAAAAATGGGCAGAAAATCAGGGTATATTACCAGACCCGCCCCATACTGTGTGTTCACAAACGTGAACAGGAAAAGCAGACATGAACACCTACCATGCGATTATCGCTGGACCCCGTGCGGAACCCGCTGAAACCGGCCCTTCCGCCCGTGCTTACCCCGGCCTCCCTTCTGGAAGGTCTGTGGAACGGTCCAGCGGTATCCGTGGCGCCGGGCAGTATTGTCGCCGCCCGGAGCCGACCAAAGATCCGCATATGACAGCAATCCGCGTAACCCGCGGAATGATGGCTGTCCATGGTATGCGTCCATAATGATCTCGTCCCGGATTCACGTCCTCGCCTCCGTCACGGCAGCATCTGGTTCACCACACGCCAGTCCTCTCGAAAAACCGCTGCCGTGGCTTATCGCCTCAATTGCACACACATAATATCTCTGATACCACAGCACGTACCCGCTGTGATGGTCGGGGAGCACACCCCCCGGCCCGATACTTTTCTCTGCCGGTTTTCCCAAACTGAATGTTTCATCCCCGTGACAACCCGGGCAGCCCCATAAGGAAAACCGTACAATACAGGAAATCCTTGCCGGGAAATTACTCCATAAATCCGTCCGCATGCAACGGAAATCGTGATCCGGGCAGGGGACACCCGAATGCCCGTGCCATCATCCGATATGCCGTTGCCTGGCCGTGATCCGGATGACACCGGAGCGGATCATGCCCCGTGGAACCACGCACCATGCCTGAAACCATCATCGCGTTCTTTATTGCAGCAGGGATCGGCCTGATCGCTTCCATTATCGGTATGGGGGGCGGTTTTCTCTATGTCCCGACGCTCACGCTGCTCTTCGGTTTTGAACCGAAGATGGCGGTGGGGACAAGCCTTGCGGTGATGGTTTTTTCCGCATGTACCGCGACGCTCGTGTACTGGCAACAGAAGAAGATCCTCGTCATGCTTGCTGCATTCCTGGCCCTGCCCGCCATGCTCTTCTCTCTGCTCGGCTCCCTCATCACCGTGTACTTCGACGCAAGGATCCTTGTCATCCTTTTCTCACTCGTACTGATCCTCATGTCCCTGCAGATGCTTGTCCCCTCCCTGAGCCTGGTCCCGGTGATCCGGTGGGGGCCTTCCTTTGCAGTGACTCCTTTTGGTGGGGGTGAACAGGGCGAACCCATCCGGATCCCCTGTATGCATCTTGTGGTATGGGGGGCGATGGGCGGGCTCGTCAGCGGGATTACCGGGACCAGCGGCGGGGCGTTCTTCGTCCCGGCGCTCGTGGTTATCGGCATTCCGGTACATGTTGCCGTTGCGACTTCGCTCCTTACGATCATCCCCACATCGATCACCGGTGCTGCAACGCATGCGGTCCTGGGAAATATCTCCCTGCCATTTCTCGTTATATACGGTGCAGGGGCGGCAATCGGCGCTTATGCGGGGGCAACCATTGC
>JBAYMI010000270.1:0-3839 GCA_041663625.1 Methanoregula sp. | reverse complement strand
GTTAATCCGGAAAAGTCTGGCACATTTTGATTATCGCTGTACTAAGATATATTTCTAAGTATTGCTTTTATTCAAAACTCGGAAATGTTACTGCGAAAGGTCGGATAACAGCAAGTGTTCCGGTAATAGCCGCTGATAGGAGAAGGGGGATAAAAAACGGGGTATTCTGGATGATCATAGAACTGCCGTAATGGGAATAATATCAGAAAAATGAGATATAAAAGATATTAGACATTTCTGTGGTCAGAAACCGGGTCCGTTCCGGCAGGATCGATCATTTGTTCAGTTTCTTCATCACCCACGCCATGTTCGCGCCCAGAGTCTTCATCGTGGCGAGCCCTTCCTCGTCCTCATTCACATCGCCGGATTCCAGACCGATACCCACATTCCAGTAAGAGGAGCCAGGCACCACCATCTGGCTGATGAAGAAGAAGTGATTCATGGTATCGAACGCATGGATCGCGCCACCACGACGAACTGCCACGACCGCTGCACCGACCTTGCGCCGGAACATGTCGTCATTGGCCTTTGCCACGTAGCCCGACCGGTCGATCAGGGCCTTCATCTCGGTTGAGACATCGGCAAAGTACGTGGGCGAGGCAAGGATGATCCCATCCGCCTCCACCATCTTCTCAATACACTCGTTGGCAATGTCGCCTTTGATCGCGCACAATCCATCCTTCTTCTCAAAACACTTCCCGCACGCAATACAGCCATGGATCTTCTTACCTGCCAGCTGCACGAGTTCCGTCTGGATCTTCTCCTTTTTGAGTTCCCCAAACAGGGTTTCTACAAGGATCGCCGTGTTCCCGTCTTTCCGGGCGCTGCCGTTGAATGCAACCACTTTCATGAGTCTCACTGATCAGGATTGTCACTCCTGCGATTATTAAAATGCGCTGTTTTCAAGGGGCACAAACGCGGCATGGCTCAGTGCGCCATGTTAAGACCCCTCACGCCAAATGGTGTTGCGATATGCCAACACGTATACAGTTTTCCGACCTCCACCTGTCAAAGGAGCTCGGGAAAGCAATAGAAGACATGGGATTTGAGGAGCCCTCGCCCATCCAGGCCCTCGCCATCCCCCTCATCCAGGCCGGCCGTGATGTAACCGCGCAGGCACAGACCGGCACCGGCAAGACCGCCGCATTCGGCATTCCTGTCATTGAAAAGATCGATCCGTCCCGCAGGGCGGTCCAGGCCATCGTGCTCTGCCCTACCCGCGAACTCGCCATCCAGATAGCTGAAGAGTTTTCCAATCTCCTCGCCCACCTCCCTCGGATCATTGTCCTGCCGGTATACGGAGGCCAGCCAATCGAACGCCAGCTCCGCGCACTGCAGGCCGGGGTCCACATTGTCATCGGCACACCGGGACGTGTTATGGATCACCTGGAGCGGCGTACGCTCCGGCTCGAAGATGTGAAGACCGTTGTGCTGGACGAAGCCGACCAGATGCTCGACATGGGATTCCGCGAAGACATCGAACTGATCCTGCGGAAAGTCCCTCAGGAGCGTCAGACCCTTCTCTTCTCGGCAACTATGCCCAAACCGATCCTCGAGATCTCCAAGAAATTTCAGACAAAGCCGGAGTTCGTGCGGGTCGAGTACGCTGAACTGACCGTGCCGCAGACCGAGCAGTCCTATATCGAGGTGAAAGAACGCGAGAAACTCGACGTGCTCTGCCGCCTTATCGATATGGTAGACCCGCACCTTGCGATCATCTTCTGCAATACCAAGCGCCGCGCAGAGGAACTCTCGGGTAAAGTCCGAACACGGGGATACCGCGCTGACGAACTCCACGGTGACATGAAGCAGTCGCAGCGCGACCGGGTCATGGGGGGGTTCAGGAAGGGCATCATCGACATCCTGATCGCTACCGATGTTGCGGCCCGCGGCATTGATGTCGAGGATGTGGACATTGTAATTAACTACGATGTGCCACAGGATGTGGAATATTATATCCACCGCATCGGCCGTACCGGCCGGGCCGGAAAGTCCGGCAGGGCAGTCACGTTCGTTTCACCCAAGGACTTCACCAAGCTCCGGGAGATCATGCATTTTGCAAAGGTCCAGATCACCCGGATGCCGGTACCCTCCCAGAGCGATGTAACCCAGTCCAAGATCCGGGGAGTGATGGAGAAGGTGCATGAGACGATCCAGGCCGGTGCACTAGAACCGTACGTACGGGTCATCGAGACAGAGACCGAAGGGGATCTCAGCACGATCGACATTGCTGCTGCTCTTATGAAGATGCAGATGGACATGGGCAGCGAGCAGCTGGAAGAGAATAAGAGCGCAGTGGTCGATTTCGGCGACACCGGCGCGGAGTCGGGCATGGTCCGCTTCTTCCTTGGCGTCGGCCGTCAGCACCGGGTAGCACCCAAGGATATTGTCGGCGCAATTGCCGGAGAGACCGGGATCCCCGGGAAGGCAATCGGTGCGATCCGGATTCTCGACTCGTATTCATTTGTCGAAGTGCCCAGGGAAAACGCACAGGAAGTCTATACCATCATGAAGGAGCGGACGATCCGCAACCAGCCAACGGGAATTGAGCCGGCATCCGGTAAGCGGATGTAACTGCCTGTAAGGCAATCGTTTTCTTTTTTTCTTTTTCAGGTATCCGTATCCCTAGGGAAATGGGGGGAAAAAAACACGCAGACCTGCACTACACTATCCTATCCGGAAGATCCAACAGGAAAGGGAACCTGCCGGGCGTTAGCCGGAGATCTTTGTTAAAAAGATGAGGCCTCTGGAGCTCCGATCAAAGGTGCCTGACCGTCACAATCTGGTCAGCATGACGCTCATTGAGCCCGTGAGCAACCCGCATCATGCCGTAGACAATAAGATATAACCCGATGAGCAGAACCAGCATATCGGTACCCATTACGGGGTGGAAAATGATGACGGCGCCCAGCAGGAGGGCAAAGACTCCCATCATCGCGATGACGAGGCGCACCATCAGGTCCTCCATGAGCATAGAGGCAACCAAGGCCTCGACAATCCCGAACGCCACCAGGAACAGCCCAAGCGCAACACCGGTCGCGATGACCAGCATCGAGGGTACAGCAATAATGACTGCCCCCAACAGGATCCCAAGGATCCCAAGGATGAGGACTCCCCAGCGCGACACTCCCTCGTGATCGAGGAAGAGACCTTCAACCATGACAACAGCAGCAAGGATGATGATGGAGACCCCGCCAAATACAACAAAGAGATCGGCCGCGTATCCCGGGAAGAAGATCAGAACAATCCCGATGAGGATCGAAAGGAGACCGAGACCTATCATTGACTTCCACCGGAGCGGATGAGGTTCATGCATAGTACCTTAGAACCTCTCTGCTGTGCGTGATAATCGTTTCGTGCAACCTCCGGCGGTCGTGCCGGATTGGCCCGATGACAGTACCGCATCCGGGCAATGCCCAGAAAAATACCGTTACGGCAAAACCCTGATATACCCTCCCGTGAAACCTTCCCGTATGAAAAAGATTATTGCAAGCGCTCTTGTACTCGGAGCCTGTCTCGTGCTCGTGCTGGCTGCCGGATGCACCCAGCCGACCACGACAACGGTTACCACCACGGCACCAACGACACCTGTTGATACAATCGCGGAGACAGCAGAACCAACCGCCATCCCAACTATCACCGAAGACTCCCTCACGCCAGGACCCACCCAGGCCCTCCCGGAGATCTGGAGCATGGAAGTCCAGGTAGAAAGCAATGGTGAAGCCATCAACCCGCAGATCACCACCACGCTTCGTGGCGGCAAGGGTATGAATGTCATCCCGCAGATCGATGTAAAGATCACAAGGTCAGATGGTGTAGTAGAGACCGGCCAACTGGTC
>JBAYMI010000269.1:0-3844 GCA_041663625.1 Methanoregula sp. | reverse complement strand
AATTTGGCGATTCCTGAAAAAGTGTGTAAAACTGCACCCATTTTGGCACAAAATTCCGGAAAAGTGGTGTCCGAAGGGGTAATCCGGGGCCAAAAATCGCCCGGATTTTGGGGTCACCTTTACCATGGATCGGGCTGTCCAAGCCAGGCCCCCCAAAAAAGACCGTATCTCAAATACGCCCGATACGGCCCCGGATTGGCAATCCGGCGATCCCGTTTTCCGGTTCCACGGGAAATGGTGTCCACGCCCACGGAAAAAACGGCATTTTGGGAATATTTTCAAAAACCGGGCAAAAAGAGGGCCACTTGAACCTGCACGATAGCGGGCCTGTACGGGTCACGGTTTTCCGGAGGGGTTAGAGTAGGTGGCCGGGGCAAAGAAAGGCGCTATTGGCTTTGGGACATGAAGGGGCCGGGATGCGGCAACGGTCCTGGAAGAATTCAACGCATATTCTGAGGATCATCCGGGGCAGTGCGAAGAGATCCGGCCGGCGTTTCTCTCATCGGATCTGATGAAGCGGGATGAAAATAAGATAAAACTTATTGCGTTGGGACGTTTCTTCAGATTTTATTCTCAAATGATTTCACAAGGTCTCCAAAATTTTTTGGCCTGTATTTTTTGAATTCTTCTTCACGAATCAGCAGCCAGGCATATTTCACGGTTGTTTGAATTTTATTGATATCCTTGCACCACTGATCCAATCGGGCGATTTTCAATTTAACATCGACATCTTCGAGCCCTTTTGTCTCAATGATAAAAATTTCGTTTTCAGATTTTTTGACGATGAAATCCGGATAATAGTTCGAGATGTCACCCTGCTGGTTCTGGTAATCGATCTTGAAATTGACGGCAAAATAATTTTTCACATAGGACATAATATCATCGCAGTTTTCCAGGAAACCCGCGAATTCAAGTTCAAGTCCGCTATCACCAATGATTTTATTGAACACGCTCTTTTTCGGCAGAAGGTATCCCTGTTCCTGTGAGACGAACGGACGGCACTCGCTTATTTTTATGTAATCCCGGATCTCTGCTTCACCTTTCTGCAAAACGGTCAGTTCGTTGATCTTTCTTTTGAAGGTTTCAACGATGGTCTTGTTCACTTCCGGTTCTGAAAGATTCCGAAGGATATTTGCATCGACTATATTCACTTCTTTTTCAAACAACTGTAATCTGATGAATCCTTTTACTTTCCCGTACAGGATATCATACCCGCCCACGAGCCGGAGATCTTTCCTGATTACCTCTGTGAAATACCCGATCACACTCTGGTAATTCGCGACAAAATTGCTGTCCAGAACTGTTTTGTGTGAGATATCATTGGTCGTGATATCCCGGAACACAATCTCCCGCTTTTGTTCTTCTGTGAAAATGATAACGGGGAACTTTTTATTATCGAATTTTGTGATATCCAGATCAGAGAAATTTTTGTAATCCCTGAAGACTCGCGGCGTGAGAACAGGTATCCGGATATCCAGCAGGGGAATATCTTTTTTCGGGTTCTCACGATCAATTTCGATAACGAGCGGTGCCTTTGGTGCTGTGCCCTCCCCCATCTTCTTCTTATCCAGTTCGACACCCTCACTTTTTATGGATTCAACAAAATCCATGAAGGCATCTGTGCCGATGACACTGACCGATTCCGTGAGATCGGTTTGACCGCGGTACATCCTTCTCAGGCCCCGCCCCAGTGTCTGTTCGGGCAGGATGTTGCTCTTCGATGAGTACGCCCGGAGTCCGACAATGGTCGTGACATTTTTTACGTCCCACCCTTCTTTCAAAACGAGAACAGATACAATCGCTTTGTACGGATTTTCGTTGCTGTCCACCTCGTTTGCTGCTTTCCTGAGCCGGTTGAGTTCTTCATCCTTCTTTCCTGAACTTGTCTCTGATATTTCCCCGTTATTTTTTGTATGGATGACAAGGACAGCGCCATTCAGATCGGAATACGTGTCTTCGAGATACTTTGCAACTTCATCACAGTTTTTAGTGTCATCAGTCATGACGAACATAATCGCTTTCTTTTTTAGTTTCTGATGTTCGTCATAGACTTTTTTCCATTCAAGATATCCGAGGCGAATGTAATCCTCGTACTTCTCGGAATATTTTGAGCTCTTCTTTTCCGTCAGTTTTGCCCGGCTTGCGGAATCGGGAAGGACCGGGTGTTTTACAATATTCTGGTAGATCGCTTCGACCAGTGGATAATCGACAACCGTCTGGACAAAGATACCGCCGTTGTTGTGCCGGGGTGTTGCTGTGACATCGATCTGCATGGAAAGTCTTCGGTCTTTTTGCAGGAGCCGGTTGTGGATGTCCTGAATGGATTTGAACCATGCAAGTTTTTCGTCATGGATGTGATGCGCTTCATCGTTCATGACAAGCAGTTCGTCAACGTCCCGGACAATATCCCCGAGATCCAGTTTGGAATCGTTCGTTGCCCCGACCGGTTTTTTGCCGAGGAAATATTCCATGCTGTCCTCGTCATCGCTGGATGGTTCGGGCGCGTTGCTGTCGTAGACCCGGTGGATATTGGTGAGGAAGATGTTACCGGTCTTTCGTGTGATGTGAACCTCGTCCTGGATGTGTACTGTGATCTGGAAATCGTCCCGCCAGTTCTGCCCTTCATACCCATTGTCCGGGAGAACCGGATCGGTGAAGAATATTTTTTTGCCGTCAAAGTCTGCGCGTATCCGGTCGAGGACAATGATGTTTGGGGTGATGAGAAGGAAATTCCGGGAGAGTGTGGAGTCTTCTTCGTAGGTTTTATGGAAAAAACTCCATGCGACGAGCAGGCTCATTACTTTTGTTTTGCCGCTGCCGGTTGCCATCTTGATGACGTACCGGTTCCACGTTTCGTTGAACATGCCGGCAGAGATTGCTTCGGAACTGTCGTACCGGAGCAGATCGTACTTGTCTTTGATCTTTGCGACTTCATGGAGGTAGATGATGGTCTCGACTGCTTCGCGCTGTGCAAAATAGTACCTGAACTGTGCTAACGTCCCATCGCTTTGCGGGTAATAATGTTCGGTATCAAACCACCACCGGAGCAGCGCGATGCTTGTCGCACTGGCGCCATCGTACCCGCTGTCCCGCCATGCTTTGACTTTTTTCCTGAGTGTCGCTACCAATGGCGGGAGCAGTTTGTCATATCCCTGGCTCCGGAGGGCTTCATCGGCGGGAAACCACCGGATCTCCGGATCGAGGATTACGTACGGATCGCGCGGGAAGCCGGGATGGAGAGCCATTATTTTCCCCCGCTGATCAGCCGGAGGTTATTATCCTGCGTGAGCAGGGTCATCTGTTGGATGGCAATTGTGTTGAGTTGTTCCAGCCGTTCGGCTTGCGGAAGTTTTTTGCTGATGAAGTGGGCGTTGAGATTTTCAAGGTTCGAGAGGCACACGAGCTGCGAGATATCCGCGTAATCCCGTATGTTGCCTTTCTTGTCCGGGTTTTCGTGCCGCCAGTCTTTTGCGTTCGTGCCGAACAACGCCATGTTGAGGACATCGGCTTCGGAGGCGTAAATCCGGTTGATCTGCTGCCCGGTGAGTTGTGGCGGTATGAGATTTTCCTTGATCGCGTCCGTGTGAATCCGGTAATTGATCTTTGCGAGATTGCGCCGGATATCCCAGCCGAGTTGTTTATGCTCCTCTTCTTTGAGGCGCTGGAATTCCTTAATGAGATAAAGTTTGAATTCAACGGAGATCCATGAGGCGAACTCGAACGCGATGTCCTTGTGGGCGAACGTGCCGCCGTACCGTCCGGTTTTTGAAACGAGCCCGATGGCGTGGGTCTTCTCGATCCAGTTTTTTGCCGTGAGAATGAAACTGTTGAGCCCTGCCTGCTT
>JBAYMI010000268.1:0-3865 GCA_041663625.1 Methanoregula sp. | reverse complement strand
GCGACCCCTGCAACCGGAACCACCGGGCTGAATGCGATACATTCTCTCTCTCACGGATCCGTGAGGCGGCCAGATTGCCGGCTCCTCCCGAGTCCAGGAGAACTGAGGATCAGGATCTGACCGATGTGGATCTGGTAAAACACCGACCATTTCTTGCCAAGCCTCCCTGCAATACCTGTTTTGGGAACTATATCCGGGAAAAAGAACGGCTTGAATCGGCACTGGGCGGGCTGTCACGGCTCCGCGATGGCATGGTGGCCCGATATACCAGAACGGAACGGTCAGTGCAAAACGGGGTAAAAGAAAAGGCAGGATCAAAGACGGCTTAACTGTTGCAGCGCAGTATGGTGCCGCTGCTTTGTCTCTTCCAGATGCTTCCGCTCAAGAGGTGTCAGCCCCTTTTCCGGTACAGCCTTTGAGGTCATCTCTCCGACATTCTGGCGCATGGTCCTGTTTTGTCGGACGAATCATAAAATCCTCTTGGAGCTGCCCGGTTCCCCGGATCATTTCCCGCGTGAAACAACAAAGAAGCAAAAAAGGATCAGAGGGTTTTGTCAAGAAGGATCAGTTTCGATCCGTCCGGGAACACGGCGATGCCGATTACTCTGTCCTTGCCGGAATCCGGTGCCGGGATAATGGCATTCGCACCGACCGAGAGGATACCCCCGCTTGTCAGATGGTCCTGCATACCTGCCGTTCCTGCCGGTACACCGTATCGATCCAATCATCTCTTCTGCTTCAGGCCTGATCCGGGCCCGTTACGGGCTCCGATGGGGGCTTGACCGCTCCAAAAAAAGCCCGTATCGTGCCCCGATTGGGAAAGTCGATAATACGGGGTTATTTTGGCAAACGGACGAAATAAAAAAGGCTCGTAATGCAATTATGAGGCCCGATCCGGCCCGGGATAACGATTGGGTGGCCGGGCAGCACAAACCCCGCAGAAACAGGGCCGGCGGGGCCGCAAAGGGCATTATATGGGGCTCAAAACGGGTCTCTTTTGGGAAATGCGGGGATTTACGGGGTTGGATTTACGACGGAGAGCGCGTGGCAGGGGTAAATGTTCGGTTGTCGGGCCGGTTTTTTCTTATTACCTCTCCCGAGAACGTAAGCCGGTGCAAGGAAGCCTTAAAACCGGAGGCTGGATTTGACCCGTCAAAATAACGGGGAATTTATCGCAACCTGAATATCAACCTGGGAAAAGAGATTATCGGCATGAGGCAGGAATGGGAGCGGGTGTGAAACGCGCTTTTTTTTAATACCGATATCATCAGTTCTCCTTTCATGAAGGACATATTAATCATGATAGTCCAATATCCCATCAGGAGGAACAGGTATTCCGGTTGAAGTGGAAGGCCGATTGCTCAATACTACTACAATACAACTTGATCGGCCGCTGCCCAATGGAGAGGATCATGTCGTGGTCAGGCTGAAAAAAAAATCTCCTGTCCTGACCAAAATGTATGCTCCTTTAGGATTTTGTCATGGAGATTGCAGAGAAAGATCTTGAAGAGCTGTATTGATGAAGATCGCGGAGATTCCAGGTGGATCTCGTGTTTGTCGATACGAACATTCTCCTGTATGCATATACTTCGACACCGTTCTCACCCTCCTTGCGAAACATTTCTTTGCCGTGTTCAATCGGGAAAAATCCGTGGATTTGTAAATTCCACGGTTATCGACGAATTTTTTCATAAACTTCTCCTGACAAATATCTACATGGAGAGGCATCTTGTCCCCAAAGATGCAATTAGCATACATCAAACAAAACCCGGTGGTGCTGCATGAATATAACCAGCCCTATGAGATGACAAAAGAATTACTGTGGAATTTTGGCCTTGTCGTTCTTGATACGTCAAATGTTCTCAATGATGCTCTGGATATATCGAAAAAGTACGGCCTGTTGTTTTCCGATGCACTTCATGCAGCCTGCTCACGCAGGAACGGCACAGATTACTTTGTGACCAACGATCATGATTTTGATCGGGTGGATTTTCTGACCGTTGTACGACCATAAGGTTATTTTCGGATGATGATTCTGGTCTGTCGCAGTGGTGTTCATCGTACATGCCGATGATATCGACCACGGGATATCGGCATGTGATGCACAAAATTCCGGCGAAATAGCACGAACGGCTTCGCCAATGATCTGGAGATGGTACATGATCCAGACCTGCATCAGTTCCTCGTGGAGGGGGGTACCCTCCCCCCCATGTGTCCGGGCGGGTGGGGATCACCCCCCCAGGGTGCTGGCCGATTTTTTTCCGGAATTCTCAGGCAACTGATCCGAGCATTTTTTGAAATTATCAGCAGCTGAGTCAAAGTTTTTCCGGAATAATACATTGTTAACTGTGAAAAATATGAAAATGAATGGAGTTTAAAATATGGAGTTTGGTTATTTCAAAGGAATACACAGTTAACTGTGAATAATTGTAAAGTCAATGTATCTTGTATCTTGTCAACAATAACATATCAAAACATTTTTATAAACATTAATTAAAATGAGAATATAAAATGGTGAGAAAAATATGTCAAATGGTATGGAAAAATTAGTGGGATTAATTATCCCCATCATATTAGGATTCGCGCTGATTGGAATTGGAGTTTCTTCATTAGGGCAAAATGCGCTCATAGGGATTGGTTTTATTGTTGCTGGATTGGCAGCAATTGTATTAGGCCTTAAAATGCTTGTATAACTTTTGCTCCCCCACATTTTGAACTGAGTGAATCTCAGTTCCTTCTTTTCCGTCCTTGTTACTTTTCACTTTCTAATTTTGTCTAATAATTTCGAAAAAAACTCCCTAAATCAATCAGTTTCCGGAATCTTCAGCTCGGAACCTGAACTTTTTTTTAAATCTTCACGAACCTTACCGGATTTTTTTTAGAATGTTTCAGCAACTGAGCCGGAAATTATTCCGGAAATCATCAGGCTTGCGACCCGGCAGCGCGTATGGCGGGGTCGTATTCCCGGAAATCTGGCGAGGGGAAATGAACGTGACAGACGGATGCCCGCTCCGGGGAAGGGACATGCCCCTCTGTCATCCGGAATCCGCCCGGGCCGATGATGGTGATACCTGCCGGTGCAGGATAAAGAGGGATGAGCCAGACAAACAATAGCGAAAGACTGCTGCACTAAAAAAAAGATTAGAGGGTGTTGTCAATGATGACCTGGGTTGATCCATCGGTGAAGTAACCAATTCCAATTACGTGGGAGTTAGTTGATGCTTGTATTGTCATTAATGTACCAATGGGCAATGTTGCGCCAGATGCTCCAGCTACATAATTGGCTGGAGAACCAGTAACTGTGACAACAGAGGTAAGTGCTCCACAGGTAACTGTAGCGTTTGCACCACCAACAGTCCATGCAATCCCTGAAAGGGATCCTGCATCCTGCCCTCCCTGATATGTTGAAGTAACATACGAGGTGTTAACACGGCTCATCGTCGCCGCAACGACCTTGGTCTTCTGGATGTTTCCTGCCATGCCGAACACGAACGCAGCGATGACCGCTGCGAGGATCACGGTGATGGCGACCATGAGGATAACGCCGATGACCGGTGATACTGCTTCTTCATTCTTTTTTGTAAATACCATATCTGTTCACTCCAATTAACATACCCGTTCCCGGGCATGACACTGTATAGAGAGGTTATTTCCTCATTTTAATATTTAAATGCTGCGATCTGAATCTCCCGGTACCGGCGAACAGAGCTGGGAAATCCCTGCGGAAAATACCGGGTGCCGGGCAGTGTTCAGGGTGGGAGGATGGTGGTAAAAACATGCGGGATTGCTGCCGTGCAGGGGGAGGCTGGAGGGAGAACGCAGGATTCATGGGCGTTTTTTAAAGATAAAACCGGAAAAGAGCGTC
>JBAYMI010000267.1:0-3883 GCA_041663625.1 Methanoregula sp. | reverse complement strand
TTCTCCGGCTGGCTGGAGATGGAAGCCGGCAACCGGCTCATCCTCCACTACATCATCTCCCGGCACAAGAACGAAGGCAATACCCAAGCCCTGATCCACCAGTGGCTCAATGAGGGCTATGATGTCCGGGTTGTGATGCCCCGTCCCGTAATGCAGCATATCCTGAAAAAATTCCGGTTTGTACCGGGAAGCGGAGTGTTCCCTGACCAGTACGCGGACAAGGTCGAGGTCTGGTATGCGCCTGAACACACACCCGTTCCGGAACATACCGCTCATCCACCTCACCCTGCCGTTTCCTCCTGATGACTGATGTCGGAACTCACCGATCGTCGACAAGCCCGGTAATCCCGTGTAAAGTCAGCGGCTTTATGTGATGCTGCGGATAAAAGTAAGTACAGTCTGTTTACTGACATCAGCACATTTTCCAGCATACCCTGTGGTGGCGTTATGGTTTCGATCGATTTCAAGAATTACCTGAAGTATCTCTTAGCGGTTCTTGTCGGGCTGTTTGCACTCTTTGCCTTCTGGCTTCGCATTATCCCCATGCTCACTATGGGCCATACCGATATCCTCAGCATGGTTGCCATGGATGACCCGCTCTATAACCTGCGCCAGGTTGAAGTGATGCTGGCACAGTTCCCCGGCTATGCCTGGTTCGACCCGATGACGATCTACCCCGGCGGGAGCACGATCTACTGGGGCCCGGTCATGCCCACCATCATCGCTATCTGCTGTCTTCTCGCGGGAGCGACCACCCGCCCCGAGATCATCTCGGTTGCGCTCCTTGTCCCGCCGCTCATGGCCGCAGCCACGGTTGTCGTCATGTATTATGCCGGGAAGGTCTTTGGCACTTGGAAGACCGGGCTTCTTGCCTCCGGATTTACCGCTGTCATCTTCGGCCAGTTTTTCACCATCTCGTATTACGGGTATATCGATCACCATATCGCCGAGGTACTCTTCTCCACCATTTTTTGCCTGACGTACGGCTATGCTCTCGCGTCGGAAAAGGACCGGAAGGTTGACCTGAACGATCCCGGCAGTTACCGGAATCTCCTGCTGCTCTCTGCACTCTCCGGTATAACATACCTGCTAGGCCTGTTCGTGATGCCGACGATGATCCTGTTTGCGATGATCGTTTCACTCTTCACGCTCATCCAGTTCATCATTGATTTTTACCGGCACCGGTCCAGCAACTGCCTCCTCATCCTCAACTGCGTTACTTTCGGCATGGCGATCGTTGGTCTCCTGGTGTTTGGCTTGAAAAACCCGGGAATTGACCTGTCCACCTACTCCATCGGCCATATCTTCGCGTACCTGGGGCTCATTGGAGGGACCTGTCTGCTCTGGTATCTTGCCCGGTACCTCCGGGAAAGGCCGCGTTATCTCTATCCCGGCGTGCTGGCGGGGTGCGGTCTCCTCTCTGTGGCCCTGCTCTACTTCCTCGTCCCGTCACTTTACGGGCTCTTCATCTCGAGCCTGTTCGCGTTCTTCGGGCAGTACGCGGTGACCAATACCGTGCAGGAAGCCATGGGATGGTCGCTCGAACATGCATGGAACTCCTTTAACTACGGTCTCCTGTTGTTCGCTGGCGGGGTGCTGGTCATCCTCTACCGGAATATCAAAAACGAGCATCCCGGGCAGATCTTTGCGCTTGTCTGGTCGCTGGTCGTCCTCCTCTCAACCTGGCAGCATATCCGGTACGAGTATTACTTTGCCATCAACATCGCCCTGCTCTCTGCGATCTGCCTGGCGTTTGCCGCAGATTGTGCATGGCGTGATTGTTCCCGTGTCGCATCAAGGATCACCGGGACTACAATTCCTGGCGGGTCGCAGGAGCCCGCAAAGGATGATATCCCAAAGATGAAGCCGGCAAAGGGAGGGAAGAGACCGGCAGGCTCTCGCCAGGGCCCGGATTACCCCCGGCTGGCCCTGCTGCTCCTCGTCTCCGTTGTTGGACTGCTCTTTGTGTATAACTCCGCCACCCTTTCCTACACTATGGTATCGGCTGCCGGGACCAATATGAACTCGGACTGGAAGGAATCCCTTGAATGGCTGGGAAACAATTCCCCTGAGCCCGGCGTGGATTACCTCACCATCTACGACCAGAAGACCTATCGTTCTCCTGGTTCAGCATATGGGGTCATGTCGTGGTGGGATTACGGCCATATGATCTCGTTCATCGCAAAACGGATCCCGAATGCCAACCCGTTCCAGCAGGGCGTTGCCGGCCCCAACGGTTCAGCCACGTACTTTGTAGCAACCTCGGAAGAAGAAGCGAACCGGATCCTTGACAATGATGGCACCCGGTACGTGATCACGGACATCCTGATGGACGATGCCATCAATGGGAAATTCCATGCCATGGCAACCTGGCACAACAGTACCGCCGGCCTTGACCCGTTTATCCAGATCTTCCTCCTTCCGGACCAGGAAAATTCATCGGAACTGGAGCTCGCCGGGTTCATACAGCCGGCATATTACCATACGATGGTTTCCCGGCTGCATACATTCGATGGCTCGCTGACCAATGCGTCAACCGTCTATTACCTCGAATATGCCGATCCATCAGTCACCCGGCAGTCGAATCCGGTGATTGTCAACGGCGGTGTATTGAACGCGACTGCCGCGGAACAGATGAACAGCCAGTTCAACGCCAGCGGTGCAGCAGCCGGGTATCATGCCGGTATGTACAGCACCAGCATCCTGATGCCCACGGATAGCGTCCCCGCTCTCCGCCATTACCGGTTGATTCACGAATCGCCAACGGATGTCTATGATTCAGATTCAGTTGATGTCCGGTTTGTCAAGATCTTTGAATATGTCCCCGGGGCGCACATCAGGGGCAATGGGATTATCAGCCTGCCGGTGGTGACCAATACCGGCCGTCACTTCACCTACCGTCAGGAGAGTATCAACGGGGAATTTGTTGTGCCGTATGCAACCAGCGGAAGCTCCCCGGATGTGAAAGCGGATGGCGTGTACATCATTGAAGGGACTGGAAAAACCTTCACCGTTCCCGAAACAGCGGTGACGGGCGGCCTGTACATCAACTGATGTATCTTCTCTTTTTTCTCACCGGAATTTTAATGTGAGATTATTAATGTGAGATTTACTCGCCAAGCAGTGTTTTTGAGACGATGTATTCCCCTCTGGCTTCGCGGGTAGTCCCAACGATCAGCCACTGCTCGCTGCCGTGCTGCTCACAGATACCGCAGGCTTCGATCGTCTCTCCCGCAAGGGCCTGCCCGCTGTAGGTGTGGGTGAAGGAGAGCACCCGGCATACCTCGTCGTGTTCCACTTCGTAGACCGCGGGATTGTCGAATGCGAGCGCGGCATTGGTCACCTTCGCCTCGATCGTTCGTTTCCCGATCACGGTTCCCTTGCCGGTGGGGGAGTGCTGGATCTTGTCATATGACCGCGTGTACAGGATATCGAAATACGTTCCTTCGATCTGCCCCCGGTTCCACTTCCGCTGCTCGTGGAGCACAAAGGCGTTGTAGGGGATCTCCGGTTTGCGCTTTTCGTACACCTTCCGCCACATCTCATCCGAGAGCCCCTCGATCTTCCCGTCCCGGATGCCCTGCCGGACAAGCGCCTGTGCGGTAAACCAGTTCTTCCCGTACACCACCATGTCGATATCGGAACCCCCGTTCTCCAGCCCGCAGAGGAGCGAACCGGTGCAACCGACTGCCCCTTCAGGAAGGGAAAAGAGGCTCACCAGTTTTCCCACCCGCGGGTGGGCAGCGGCAATGCGGCCGATCTCAAGGTCCGGCTTGAGCACCCGCTTCACGTCCCCCCTGGGAATGCGGTGAAGAAGGCCGGCATACTGCGGCTTGTACCGGGCAATGTGGGCATATGCCTCCTCAAAATCGTACTTGGTATA
>JBAYMI010000266.1:0-3884 GCA_041663625.1 Methanoregula sp. | reverse complement strand
GGGCCCGGAACCGTTGTATTGCGTATCATCGTGGCAGCCCGCAGCCGGGTGTCCGGAATTATCGTAACCTGTTGTCCGAAACTGCAGCTCATGGTGCCGGATTCATAGGAGATACAGTTCTCGACCATGAACTCCCTGGGATAGGGGGGAGCCGGGCTGTTGCTGGTTGAGATCCGGTCCATGCGCTGGAGCGATCCGTTCTGCAGGAGATAGAGTTCCCGGCAGTTATCCCTGTCCGGAGTAAACATGCGGGAATCATTCGTCCAGGTGTTGTCCGTGGTGACGAAGAGTGTCTGGCCATCCAGCCCGAGATCGGTTGTATTGATCTGCTCGATATCGCTGAGGAACTCCCGGGGATCCTGGGGATATTGTGCCTCAGATGCTGAACGGTTCTCCGCGTAACTCTCGCTGGAGAAATGCCCGCAGTGATGCGTTGAATTGTAATAGTATACGGAATGGTGCCGGTCAACACCCTCTTTCATGGCATAAAATTGCAGGTTGATCCGTTCCACAGAATCATCGGGGTAGATGGATAATCGCATCCCCTCCAGTGCGGCGGAACCTGCATCAATACCCAGGTCTGCTGCAAGGGTGTCCCAGTACCGGGTCAGCCCGTCAGGATGTACCGTGGGGGAGATGCAGATCGATTCTGTTGGCGGACGGGAGGAGGGGAGCGTCAGCAGGGGCCAGGTCAGTCCAAGGATTACCAGTGCCGCCAGGATAAATCCGGTGATGATGACGTATCGTGTTTTGAGTTCCATGATGATTTCCAGCGGTAGAGTATTCTTCGCGGGGGGGATAATCCCGGCGTTGAGTGAAAAAAATCCTGCGGTTATCTGCAGCGATGAAAGGAAATAAAAAAAGGGTGGTGTGATAGTCAGCATCCGGTGCATGATTGCCGCGAACGGCATGAGGATCCCATCCCCCGGTCCGCCAGGAGCCGGTTCTGCCGCATTAAGCTACGGGCAGCATCTGGGCAATAGCCTGGAGAATCGCGATGATGATGTTAATGAATGCAATCCAACTGAACATTTTTTCGCTCACCTCCTTCAGTGTTATATCATAGCATGCCAATCTTTAGCACAATAGTCTTACGGCTATAGAATCTATATTACTATAGATTTTTTTGGACGGAATTATTCTCTCTGGTGCTGCGAGAACGCCGTGGCGTATGGTCGCCCGTGTTTTATCGCCCTCCATCCAGCGCTCCCTTTGGACTACCGGTCACTCCGCAACAACCCGCCGGGTACAGAAGTGTAATGCAAGGGTCGTTACCGGAAGAACGAGAAACACTGCGAGCATCGATGAGATCATGAGCGACCCGATAAGGGTATGCTGCATGGTGAATTCGGTGTCAAAGAGCAGGAGCCCGAAGGAGAGGACAATGAGACAGGTGATCTGCACCTCGTACCGCGGGTGCCGGACGAGAAGAAGGGTGAGAAGCAAAGCCTCTAGGGTCTTGATGAGCAGGTACGCTTCGATCGGCAGGTTCCAGGGTTCTGTTCCGGGAGCCCAGCCCATCCCGTTGATGATTAAGATGAAGAGGAAGATGCCTGCGGTGAAGATGAGTGTTCCCAGGATGCAGCCGTCCAGCGCTATCAAGAGCATGCGGATATTCTGGTTTTTTCCATGGTGGGACTCACGCATAAGGGACATGGGGAGCAGGGTATGAGGGAGGGATACGATCCAGCTCCTTTCGTATGAAGGAGGAACGTTTGGATATTATGCGGATAACGCTGGTGTTGAGTGAAAAAAAAATTTCATTTAACGCTTGGTTTATCCTATCTCCGGTTCACGTCTATACCAGACGAATGGTGCACCACGTATGAACGTGAAAACATTCCTGCGGCAGAACGTGATTCCGGTGACAGGATGCTCGGAACCGGCTGCTGTAGCCTATGCGACGTCGATCGCCTGCCAGGCATCGGGCGGGTGCCTGCCCCCTGACTTTGTCGGCTTCAACCCCTCTCCCCGGCTCAGCGAAATTAAGAAAATAACTGTGCTGACCGATCGGAATGTATTCAAGAATACGTTCAGTGCTGTCATCCCGGGGACTGACGGCCAGAAGGGTCCCGCAGTCGCTGCCGCGGCAGGAATTTTTCTCAATCCGCTCAACGGTCTTGACGTTTTTTCCGGCATGACCCCGGAGATCCGGGCAAAGTCCCGTATCCTGGCACTGAGCGATAAGATCTCCTGCGGTATCCACCCCTTTTCCGCGGAAGAAGCCTCCCCGGACATCCGGGTGGAGGTGATCTCCGGTGACGATACGAAGAAAAAAACCGTATCCGTCCGGATCTCAGGCCGGCATGATTGTATCCGCACGATAACCATCGATGGTTATGAGGTATATTCGAATACTCTTGTACGCTCCCTGGTATCCGGAGAGAGCCCCCCTGCAACGATTATCGGGATGATCCGGATCGCCGAAATTGCAGACCCCAAGGATATTGATGAGGTATACAACGGCGTCCTGATGAACCTGGCCCTGGCAGAGCACGGCAAATATCATGTATACGGCCTGGGGGTGGGTAGAAATCTCCACCGTATTATCGCGAACCAGAAAGGGCAGCTGAGCCTGGTTGACAAGGTACGTATCGCAGCGGCCATTGCTGCTGATGCACGTATGGGCGGAGCCCCGTACCCGGTCATGAGCACCTCCGGGTCCGGCAACCAGGGGATCACCGCGCTCGTACCGATAGGAATTATCGGCCGCGAGTGCAAATTTTCCCAGGATGACATCGGCAGGGCTGCGCTGCTCAGCCACATGGTGACCTGGCATGCAGACCGGTATCTCGGCCACTTATCAGCCCTCTGCGGGTGCTCGATCAAAGCCGGGATCGGGGCTGCGGCAGGGATTGCGTACCTGACCGGGGGTGGCACTGATGAGATTACAACGGCAATCAATCTCATGGTGGCAAATATCACCGGCACGATCTGCGATGGGGCAAAACCCGGATGCGCCCTCAAGATTGCAACGGCGGTTGGGATGGCTGCGGAGTCTGCATTCCTTGCAGTTGACGGGATGAAAATTCCTGAAGGAAACGGTATTGTCCGGAACTCGGCAACGGATACGTTCGAGAGCATCGGGAAGATCTCGCAGGCCATGGGCCCGGTCGATGCAGCAATCGTAGACCTCCTTGCAGGTTTCGGGGAAAAAGTGAAAGGATAACCGGTGGATTCGCGGCCGGTTGTTCTGAAGGGTCCCGGGGTATTTTTCCTGACCTGTTGTTTATGGCTTCTCCGGATTTGCGAGGCGCCTCTCAATCCGGGCAAGTGACTGCTGGATGAGGAACAATGCCGCGAGAGCAACTGCCCACAGCAAAAACTCCAGATGCAGCAGGGAAAAGATCCCGGCAATGACTGCTGCGAGAAGGATCGTGGACAATCCCTCCTCAGGGGACCCGGGTTGTTGCGGTGTTCGGCGGTACTGGATATACGCGCCAACCAGGACAACCAGCCCCACCAGGAGGGCGGCCATCAGGAATTGCATGGTGATAATCCCATATACTGCGATTGCTGCACTGATGATAGTTAATAGAATCAGGTATTTGCTCTCCATGGAATATTCCTCAAGGGATACTTGTCATTACCTTATTCAAGTGAATATATAATGCTGGCTATGAGTAAAAAAAGAATTTGCCCGGATCAGAGCCGGCCTTTTCTCTGTCCTGCACTCATAATGCCGATGAAGGCAATGGCCCCAAGAACCGTGAAGATGAGCGGTGAGGCTTTTTGTGTCGGAACCGGGGACTGGCTGGCATTTTCTGCAGCGGATGATGGCCATGCTTCTCCCGGTACGTTAATTCCCGCCGGAACCGGAGACTGGTTAGCATTCTCTGCAGCGGACTGGTTCATTGCGTGGGAAAGGTTCAGCCCCTCTTCAG
>JBAYMI010000265.1:0-3893 GCA_041663625.1 Methanoregula sp. | reverse complement strand
CACCCGGGTTTCCCGACATCACCATCAACCAGTATTTTTATCTGCAGGCGGTCCAGCGCAAGGAGAATATCACGCTGACCGAACTCGCCCGTATCATCGGGGTCTCCAAGCCATCGGCCACGGCAGCAATCACCAAGCTTACCAGCGACGGCTTTGTGATCCGCACCCAGTCCAAAGTCGACCAGAGGAAATTCCACCTCTCCCTTTCAGAGAAGGGACTGGCAGTCTTCGTGCATAAGAACCGGGCATGCCGGCAGTTCATCGAACGGCTGGAGCAATGCACGACACCGGAGGAGCAGAAGATCCTTACCCGGGCGTTCCGGATCATGGTCGAGAGCCCGCTTGAGCCGGGCGAATAAGACCAGGGAAATTAGTTAGTTCAGGCTAACAAACTATTTATCCGACCGGGTGATACTTTTCCGGCATGCAACATCACTCGATCAAACAGGGAAAGAAAATAGTTGTAAGGACAAGGGACGATGCAGCGCAGGAATTTTTTTCCGTGAGGGGACGGGCATGAGCCAGCCCACGCACGGATCCGGCAGCCGGGCTGTCAAAAAAGCCGTGCTGCATCTTCATGCACCCCCGGCAAAAGTCTTTCCCCTCCTCTGTCCCGAACGAGAGCGCGACTGGATTGCCGGGTGGGATTATACGATGGTGTACTCAAAGTCCGGTTACGCGGAGCCCGGCTGTGTTTTTACCACCACGCTTCCTGATGAGGGCATGACCATCTGGATGTTTACAGAACATGTGCCCGACCGGCGCGTTGTGATCTCCCGGATCACACCCGGCCTGATGACCGTCAACTGGGAGATGGATCTTTCTGAACCCATACCGGGTGATACCGATCTTGCCGCAACCTGGACGGCAACCGGGCTCTCCGAAAAAGGAAACCGGTTTGTTGATACACACCTCGATGAGCGTTTCTCCGGTATAATGGGGATGATCGGGCAGAGCCTTGACCACTACCTCCGCACCGGGATACTATTGCCGAAACGTATCTGAAACGATACCAGGGCCGTCCAACGCCCGCTCATGGGACGGAGCGGAAATAATCTTTAAACCAATCCGGCAATTTTTTAATGCGCCAGAAAATTTTTTTAATTTACGAAGCCTGACGCGGGAAAACACCGGCGGATTTTGCGCCGTGGAATTATTTTGATCCGGGGCCTTGCCTGAATGCGAGGGGCGGGGGCGTCGCGGGGAGACACAGCGAAACATTCACAACGATTGAAGTGTACCTGAAGGATACCCGATGAACGCGATTGAAACCCATGATCTTACCCGGTATTATCATTCACTCTGTGCCGTGGATCACCTGTCCCTGTCCGTCAACAACGAGATCTTCGGCCTGCTCGGGCCCAATGGTTCCGGGAAGACGACGACCGTGCTGATGCTCACGACCCTTCTGCACCCGACAGAAGGATCCGCAACCGTCTGCGGGTACGATATTGCCCGGGAGGGGGAGAAGGTCCGGAGGCAGCTCAGCTATGTCCCGCAGGAGATGGCAGTCGACATCAAGATGACCGGCCGGGAGAACGTCCTCTTCTTTGCCCACCTCTACGGGGTCCCGCGGGCAAAGGACAAGACCGATGAAGTGCTCGCGGTCATGGAACTGACCGACCGGGCGGATGACCTGATCCGGACCTACTCCGGGGGAATGCGGCGCCGGCTCGAACTTGCCCAGGCACTGGTCCACGACCCGGCCGTGCTCTTCCTTGACGAGCCCACGATCGGGCTCGATGTGGCAGCCCGGAAAAAGATCTGGGAGCATATCGGGGCGCTCCGGAAGAGCGGGATGACAATCTTTGTCACCACCCACTACATGGATGAGGCGGACCTGTACTGCGACCGGGTCGGCATCATTAGCAAAGGGAGGATTGTTGCGCTCGGGAAGCCATCTGACCTGAAATCGGAACTGATGACCGATGTCATCACCGCAAAAGTCACAGGCCCCGTCAGCATTCCCGCCCGCGAAGGGATCCTCCTTGTCGGGCAGGCCGGGGAAGAGATCACCTTCACGGCAGAGAACGGGAAAGAGGCACTGCCGTACCTCGCACAGGCACTTTCGGCAAACGGTGCAATCGTCCACTCGCTCTCGCTCCGCGAACCCACGCTGGACGATGTATTCCTCCATGCGGTCGGGAACCAGGACGAGCCCCGGAACTTCGATGACCACCAGTTCCGGACCATGCTGCGGAGGCGCAAATGAGCAGCATCTGGTATTACATGGAACGGGACATGATCAAATGGCTCCGCGGCAGGGTTGCCGTCATCTCCCTCCTCGTCATGCCCGCTGCATGGCTCATCTTTGTCGGCCTTGCCCTGCCGGTCACGTTTACCGGTAATTACCTGGATTTCATCACGCCGGGCATTCTTGTCATGACCATGCTCGCATCATCGATGGCGGGCGGGACGCTGCTTATCTTCGATAAGATCCTCGGGTTCCTCAATAAGTTCCTTGCTCTCCCGTCTCCCCGGGAGAGCATCCTGTTTGGCAAGATCCTGTTTATTACCATTCGCGGGGTCATCCAGTCCACGATCATCCTGGTCGTCGCCACCCTTATCGGTGCAACGATCCTCGAGCCGGCCCAGTACGGCATGATCTACCTGATCCTGGTCCTGTTCGGGCTCGTCATCTCGGGACTTGCCACAACGGTCGCCCTGTATGTGGAAGACCATGATTCCTATGCCGCGTTCAACACGCTGATCACCATGCCGCTCTTCTTCACATCAAGTGCGCTGATGCCCTACAGCGTGATGCCCCCCTGGCTCCGTGCAATCGCATCGGTCAACCCCTTAAGTTTTGCCATCGATGCGATCCGCTCGGCAGAACTGGGTGTGGTACCGTTCATGCAGGTGGGAATTCTTGCAATACTCTGTGTGGTCGTATTGGCTGTCTGCATGCAGGTATTCCGGAAGATGACGGTGTGAAAGCGGGGGGAAGATTTTCTGGCAGGAATATGCCACCTCCGGTTCCGACAAGAAGCTTGTCGCCTGCTGCACGTTTACCTGCCCGGGTGCAGTGTCCTGACCCGGGTAAAACAAAGACCATTTCAGCCCCCGATTGCCCTGCCCGGGAGTCCGACCGACATTATTTCGCAAAAAACCGACACTATTGTTTTGAGATTTCGCCAAAATAGCCTTGTATTGGCATAAATAGGGGTAAACTGTGCCCGGAAAAAACACTATTTAGCACTATTACAAGGGACGATCTCCCGCAATTCCGGATTTTCCGGTTTTCATGAGGAAACCGCGAAAACCGCCCAGTAAAAAGAGGCTCATAGCGTTGTTCTGCGGGACGGTAAGGTGGTGCCAAAGGGTGCTGGACGTGGCGACTGGCTGCCGGTACTGATCCGGATCGCCCGTTTCACGTCGGAGAACCGGGTTTGGGGGGGGTGCCGGAGGGAGGGCAATGGGGGGTCTCCGACGGAGAATCGGAGATGGGGGGAGTAGTACTTCCGGGGGAAGCTTGGAGCGGGGGGCATCCGGGGGGATACGATGGAGACGGGGCTCCGGGGAAGGGGATATCTGTCCCCCCTTTGCGACTGGTGGGAGGAGGTCCTCGTGTGCGGGCCCGGCCGGGGCCGGAGGCGAAAAGGTTTGGGAGGGCCGAGTGGGACGTGCGGGGAATTTTTTTGGCCGGAGATTTTGGGAAAAATTTTGTACATAATGCAGGAGAAATTTTTGGTAGTGTCTCTATATTGCTGTAAAATCAGCAGCCACAGTATCCAAAGAGATAATCTCACTCTTCACAGATAAATACCGGTTACCGGTGATCCAATCCTCATTGATATCGATAAGGATGGAACCGGCAAGCCTGAGTAACGAAGCATCGTTTGGGAATGCCCCGATCTTTCTGCTTCGGCGTTTGAGTTCCTTATTGACTCGTT
>JBAYMI010000264.1:0-3916 GCA_041663625.1 Methanoregula sp. | reverse complement strand
TCTCGGGGATCATGGCGAAGATCCCCCATGCGTATCTCAACGGGCACCCGGAGAAGCGCCTGCCCGGCAATATCAACATCAGTTTCGAGTTCATCGAAGGGGAATCAATGCTGCTCTGGCTGGACGACGAGGGGATCTGCGCCTCGACCGGCAGCGCCTGCACCTCCGGGTCCCTCGAACCATCGCATGTCCTGCTCGCAACCGGCCTGCCGGTGGAGATCTCCCACGGGTCGCTCCGGCTGACGCTGGGTGACGCGAATACGGACGCGGACGTGGATTTCGTGCTCGAAGAACTACCCAAGGTGGTATCCCGCCTGAGGGAGATGTCTCCTTTGTATAAAGGCAAAAAGGAAGGTGGCTACAATGTACAGTGACAAGGTCATGGACCATTTCAAGCACCCGCGGAATGTCGGGGAGATCGAGAACGCTGACGGGGTCGGCGAGGTCGGCAACCCGGTCTGCGGGGACATCATGAATATTTACCTGAAGATCGAGAACAACGTCATCACCGACGCGAAGTTCAAGACCTTCGGTTGCGGGGCTGCGATCGCATCGAGCAGCATGGCAACGGAACTGGTCCGGGGCAAGACGCTCGAAGAGGCCTGGGAGGTCTCCAACAAGGCGGTTGCGGAAGCCCTCGAAGGCCTCCCGCCGATCAAGATGCACTGCTCGGTGCTGGCCGAGGAAGGCATCCACAAGGCGATCAACGCATACCGGAAGAAGCAGGGTCTCCCTCTCTGGGAAGAGAAGAATCCCCACTCCCATGATGAGGATGGGGAAGGCGCAACCTGCCAGCACTAGATGTGATGGCAGGAACCGGGTAGTGGTAACACTTGCCGGAATAACTGCATATATAATCACCGCATCCAACAGGAGATCAGCGATACGGCAACTGGTGAATCATGTTTTCTGAACGTGAACGCGAACGGTACAAGCGGCAGATCCTCCTCTTCGGTGAGGAGGGGCAGGAGCGGCTGAAAGGTGCGCATATCTTCATTGCCGGGGCGGGAGGTCTTGGCTCGCCCATTGCCATCTATCTCGCTGTTGCCGGCGTGGGAACGATCACGATCGTGGACATGGATCGCGTTGACCAGTCCAACCTGAACCGCCAGATCCTGCACACCGACCGGGATGTGGGGAAGAAGAAGACGGTCTCTGCCATTGCCAAACTGCGGGAGTATAATCCGGACATCATCATCAACGCGATCGATACCACCATCAGCGCTGAAAACGTCCGCGACCTTGTGGGCAGGGCCGACGGAATTGTCGATGCGATGGATAACTATCCCATCCGCTACCTTTTGAACCGGACTGCTCTCGATAAGAAGATCCCGTTCTTCCACGGAGCCATCCGGGGGTTCTACGGGCAGGCGACCACGATCCTGCCGGGAGAGACCCCCTGCCTTGAGTGCATCTTCCCGAAGGCCCCGCCCAAGGAGGTCTTCCCGGTGGTCGGCGTGACCCCGGGTGTCATCGGGACGGTGCAGGCAACCGAGGTGATCAAGTATCTCACGAAGAGCGGGAAGCTGTTGTCCGGCCGCCTCTTCATCTGGGACGGGCTGACCTCGACCGCTGAGGAGATCGCCATCGCCAGGAACCCGGCCTGCCCTGCATGCTCCTGTGGATCAGCTAAACAGAGTGAGGGGAAGAAGAAATGACCGTAAAAGTACGTTTTTTTGCACGGTTCCGGGAACTGCTCGGGACGGATATCATCACAGAGCCCGGGAACGGGACGGTCCTGGCAAACCTTGTCCGGGATATTGCACAGAAGAACAAAGAAGGATATGCTGCTATCTTCGATGAGCAGGGCAGCTTCCGCGAGTTCGTCATCGTGATGCGGAACGGCAAACGGGTCGAGATTGCCGATGCGGGAAAGACGGCTGTTGTCGACGGCGATGAGATTGCCGTATTCCCGCCCGTTGCCGGTGGGTGAAATTTTTCCATGGCAATCAAAGTCCAGACGGAAGATGTGGATATCGGGGCGCTTATCCAGGCTGCCAAGAGACCCGGTACCGGAGCGGTCGTTGTCTTTGACGGTATCGTGCGGGATGACGACATCACCGAGATGGAACTCGAAGCCTATGAGGATGTTGCCGTCGCGGAGATGGAGAAGATCGCCGGCGAGGCAACACGGCTGCACAACCTCCTGCATGTCGATATCATCCACCGGATCGGCCGCCTTTCCGTTGGCGAGAACATCCTCATCATCGTGGTCAGTGCAGGGCACCGCCCTGATGCTTATGCCGGTTCGCGGCACATCATCGAGGAGATCAAGAAGAGCGTCCCTATCTGGAAGAAGGAGCTCACGAAAGATGGCGGGCGGTGGGTGCCGGGCGAGCACGGCCATGGTGCCGGCAAGCCCCGGTAATTTAACACTTCCTTTCCTTTGGTACCACGTGGAATGCTCATCCGTTCACGGCGCCATTCTCACGTCTGCAACGCGTTCATGAACCGGTCCCGGATCCGGGCCGGGCTGAGCGGGATAGTGGGAACATCGCTGTTGCCCGGCTTTATCCGGACATGGATGAATGCGGGACCGCATCCCGCTGAAGCGTCAAGTGCTGACGCCAGTTCTTCTTGGGTGTGCACAGTCCATGTGCTGTCAAAACCAGCGCCCATTGCCAGCACCCGGAGGTCGGCCGTATCGCAGCCTGGACGCGGCTGGCTGCCGGTGCTGCCGAAAACTCCGTTGTCAAGACCGACGATCGCGAGATTTTCTGGTGCAACTGCGCCGATGACCGGGAGGATAGAGGAGCCGAGCAGGCTCCCGTCACCGTCAATGACGATCACCCGCTTGTCCGGCCGCACGGTGGCGACTCCAAGCCCGATTGCCGATGCCTGGGTGTAGCTCCCCAGCATGTAGAAGTTCTCCGGCCGGTCCCTGGCTGCATACAGCTCCTTTGAAGGAACCCCGATATTCGACACCAGGAGTTCATCCGAGGTAAGGGCAGCGATTGTTCTTATCGCATCGAACCGGGACATTACTGGCGTCCGCCACGCCCTCGTGTACGTGATAGCTGGGTGGCAGACGTGTGTACCGCTCACCGGGGGAGACCGGGTGCATACGGTCTCGTCAATGCAACCGGGAGGGATGAGGATAACATGGGGCGTGTGGTTCCGGTACGCTGCTGCAACAGCCTCACCGATCTCCTGCGGCCTCGTGCGGTCTGAGATAATGGTGCAGGGTATCCCTGCCGCGGCAAGGATTTTTGGAAGGGGACGGTTGAACGGGATCTGGGCCGGAATCTTTTCATCATCCCCGCCCCGCCAGCTGGCAAGGATCGGGAGCGGCATGCCGAATGTTGCGGTAAGTGACAGGATCGCGTTGAGCATGTTTCCCAGGCCGGAACTCTGGAGTGCAACCAGCGGACGTGCACCGGCAAGAAATGCCCCTGCCGAGATGCCCACCCCGTCCTCCTCGCGCGTGAGTCCGATATGCCGGAACGTTTCCGGCAGCCGGAAGAAGAGGCCTTTTGCCTTGTCGCAGGGAATGGCGCTGACAAGGTCGATTCCCTGTCCTTTCAGTTCGGCGATGATCTGTTCTTCATCCATGGTGTGCGATCCACTCCCTGAGTCTCCTTACGAGATCTTCCCTCGGCTCATCGGGGGTTATCGATACGGAAGGGCCGACCGGGTAGAGGGTGAAATCCTCCCGTATCCGCTCGTACCCGCCTCCCGTGAGGTTCAGGAGAATATGGTCTCCGGGGTTGATAATATCTTTTTCCACTGCCTGTACAAGGGATGCAGTTGCAACCGCTGCGGCAGGATCCGGGTCAATTCCTACGGCCTCCCGGATAAGTTTCATTGCACAGGCCCCTGCCGCATTCGACACCCCGTACATCAGCCCGTCTGTTGCGACAAGCGCGTCGAAGAGCCCGCCGCGGATACTGTACGGCGGGTTCCGGTTCGTCAGCAC
>JBAYMI010000263.1:0-3930 GCA_041663625.1 Methanoregula sp. | reverse complement strand
GGAATGATGGGATTCTATTCTGCATTCCTCAAGGGCATTGCCTGCAACTGGCTTGTCAACCTAGCCATCCTGCTCGGTATCTGTGCAGATGACGCAGTCGGCAAGTTCTTTGGTATCTGGTTCCCGATCATGGCCTTCGTTTCCAGCGGATTCGAACACTGTGTCGCGAACATGTACTTCATCCCCGCAGGTATCTTCACCCAGGGATTCGTCACGGATCCCACGAAGATCAATGCGAGCCTCAACTGGGTCACCATGTTTACTGCAAACATCATACCGGTTACCATTGGTAACATCGTCGGCGGCCTGTTCTTCGTCGGTGTCATCTACTGGGTTGCATTCCGGAAAGAGATTGCAGCACTGAAATAACGTTTCACCCAATCATTTTTTTATGAAAACCGGAGATATCAGTCTCCACGTTTCCGTAATCGCAATAGCAGGGGATGCAGCGGTGCAATCCTGTCTATTGCTACCTCATTTATTCTCCCTGTGATGCGGTTTTATCTCTTCTCAATAACGCCCGGAAAATTTTTCTGGTTGATGCAGGCACCTGGCAGCATGGTTTCGTACCCTGCATCCGGGGGCCGCCGGGAAACCAATCGCAGCACTGAAGTAGATCAACGGCAAACAATGATTTTGATGAAGATTGGAAATGTCGAAGTGAAACCCTCAATCATCTCCCTTGCGGTGTTTGTGGTTTTCACGGTTTTTTTACTGGTTGCATCGGTCAATAGCCCGGATGTCAGATCCCAGCTGATCTGGCTGATCCCCTGCCTGTTCATGCTCCTTGTTATTCCCATTGCCCTTAATTACATGAGCCGGAGCCAGTATGCGGATATTGTGCCCCAGTATGAAGCAGAGGCAAAGACCGTGCGGGTGAAACTGATCAATGAGAATATGATCGGGAAACCGGTCCGGATCGAGGGTGTTGTTGAACGGGTACATTTCCAGATCCTGAACCGGCCCCAGTACCTTGTTGCCGACCGGTCCGGTGCTATTTCAGTTAAGATGTTCACGAGTCCCGATGAGAATGTGAAGGTGAATGATGTTGTCGAGGTGCTCGGCCAGGTCATCCGCAGGTATGTTATTGTCGGCGATCCGGTCATCAACTGTGTATCCATAAGGAAGATAAAAAAATCCGGGACCTGATAACCGGTAGCCCTGACGGGATCAGATCTGTCCCTGAAGAGATATACTACATTCATTTACAGGTGATAATATCAATGTCCGATGAAACCAATTCCCCAAGCCTCCAGCAGGCAGGATCAAAAATCCTGCCATTGGAACTGGCAGTGCCGGTCCTTTCCTTTGGCGGGGTCGTGCTTGCCATGTTGTTTTCCGGAGAGGGAACCACGATTGATGTCCGGTACTTTGCTGTCGGGTGTGTTCTTGCTTCCTGTATCCTGGCGTACCTGGCATGGATCCGGCCCCACAAGGATATTGTGGCGCTGTCGACCCCGATCTACTCCTTCATCTTCTTTGTTGCACCTTCAGACTTTGCAGTAAATTTTGTTCTTGAACTGCTGTATGCAGTGAGCCTGACGATCCTGCTCATTCGGCTGAAACTGCGGTTCGGTGCTGCTTCAGAATCTGGCCTGTCCCGTGGGAAGAGCCTTGACGAACCCCTTAAAACCTATTGTGGGACGGTACGCGTGCAGATCGCCGATCTCAGTCCTGTAGCAGCACATTATGCTGCGGTGGCGTTTGGCCGGTTCGCCCAGGGAGATTACCGGGAAGCATCATTGGCAGCTGACGCGGCACTGGCAGAGCTGGCAGGTGTCAATCCGTCACCTGCTCTTACAACTGCGTTCATGATTGTCCGGGAACAGGGGCTGCTGCTTGAAGAATCCGCTGAATCCCCCGCACAATTCATTGAATTTTCCGCAGATGCCAACAACTCTCTTGCCAAACCGCTGCCGGCGAAAGAGACGCGCAATGACCGGTTCGAGGCATCCCTGGACAATGCACTGCTTCTTCTGTTTGCCGCTGCATGGAATACATCTGCAAAGGATCAGCCACTCCTGCTGACCGGGCAGGCATTTGCCCTGAAACTCTTTGAGTCATAACATGAAGAATGGGTGAAATCCAAGAGAAAAGCAGTAATGCACAACAGAGCCAATGAAAAATGACTACGCTATATAAACAATGAGGGGGAAATCCTGTGTATGGTGATATGAATCAGAGGTGTGTATATCACTATGGATTGCAGGATCCGCCCCACTCCGACCGGTATGTATGTGTATGAATGTTGTGCGCTAGTGCACAAACACTATGCACACACATAATTTATCTGACATCTACATAAATCTTCTCTCATTGATCCGGATTATCGGTTCCCTCTGTAATCCCATCAGGACAATAACCATGAACAACGTAATCTCTGGCGCACAGGTGCAATAGAATGGCAGGGAACTCACTGACCGATGAATTCGGCCGGATACAGGATGTTCTCAGGGAGCACCCGCTGGGTATGAGTATCAAGGAGATCTCTGCCGCTGCATCGATGAGCCGGAATTCTGCAGCAAAGTACCTTGAAATACTCATGGCATCGGGCCAGCTCGATCTCCGCATGGTGGGAAATGCAAAACTCTACACCCTCTCCACCCGGGTTCCGGTCGGGGATCTCCTCAACCAGGCCCGGGAACTGATCATTGTTCTTGACAACGATCTGCGGATTGTCCAGGCAAGCGGTTCGTACTGCACGTTCACCGGTGCACCGCTCGGTGATATCCTGCATGCACGGCTCAGTTCCCTTCCCGCGCCCCTCATATCTCCCGCAGACGAACATGAGATCCTGGCGCTCCTGAACGGCGGGCCTTCCTGGAAGAAGGAGATCCATGTTCTCCGAGGCAGCACGGAATTCTATTTCGACAGCCGTTTCATCCCCACAGTGCTGGAAAACAACGTGCCCGGTATAACCCTCATTCTTGAGGATATTACCGAACGCACGCTTGCCAGAAAAGGTTCCCTTGAACGCGACCGGCTTCTCCAGACCCTCTTCCAGATCCCAAAAGAGCCCCAGTTCTTCATCGATCGTAACCATAAGGTAGTATACTGGGACCGGGCACTGGAGATCATGAGTGGGATCAAGGCAGAAGTGGTAGTCGGGACAAGCGACCACTGGCGGCTCTTTCATGCCAGCCCTCATCCCACTCTTGCCGACCTGCTGGTGGATGGCAATCTCGGGGAGATTCACCTGCGGTGGGGGGAAAAATGCACTCACCTGCCGTCAGAAGGGAAGTATCTGGTAACCGAATTCTATCCGGATGCGAGACCCGGTGGCAGGTGGTTCCGCATCACTGCCACCCTTATACGGGATACTGCCGGTAACCTCACCGGGGCCATGGAAACCCTTGAGGATGTTTCCGACAAGTACCGGGGACAGTTCATTGTCCAGGAATAATTCCATCCCTTTTTCGTTTCAACGTTTTTCATGGTCCGGATGTGAACTCTTGTTCATATCCATTTCAACAGAACAAAAAAAGGGGGCTGTGCTTATGCCGTTCCGGCAGCCGGTTCCTGTGCCCCGGGCTCCCGGCGCATCGGGCAGACGCTGATCGCATTGAGATCCCCCAGGCAGAAATCAAACCGTTCCCGGATTGACTTGGGGAGGTCAGATTCCGGGATCAGACGGAATCCGAGACTGCCATAGAATTGCACCAGTTCGGTTTTGGAGTGCATGTAAAGCGTCTCATTCCGGCCACACTCCTCGATCAGGAGAATCATCACCGAGCGGGCGAATCCCTTCAGCCGGTACTCCTCAAGGACATAGACCGCGTCGACTTCTAGCCCGTCCTCGTGCCGGGAGCAGCGGGCAACCCCGATGATCCGCTTGCCGGAGAAGACCGCAAAGAGCCGGTCATGCTTGAGGTCCGCCTTCTGCTGATGGTAGTGGATCCAGAGCTCCTTCTCGGCCCGCACCATCTCATC
>JBAYMI010000262.1:0-3943 GCA_041663625.1 Methanoregula sp. | reverse complement strand
CTCCTCGGATTCCTGATCTTCACGATAGGTTCTGCAGCCTGCGGGATCGCTCCATCGCTTGACGTCCTCCTCGCTGCACGGATCGTCCAGGGCATCGGGGCTGCAATGATCGCAGCCGTTGCCCCGCTGCTCTGCATCCGGTACCTCCCCAGGGAGATGCTCGCGACGGCCCTTGGCGTTATCGCTGCAACCAGTTCGATCGGGTTTGCCGCAGGGCCGGCAATCGGCGGTATCCTGACCCAGCACCTCTCGTGGCACTGGATCTTCCTGGTCAATATCCCGATAGGCATCATCGGTATCCTCTTTGCGGCGAAGGTGATTCCCCGCGACGAGCCGGAAGGCCGCACGGTGTCGTTCGATTGCCCGGGCGCCGTCACGCTCTTCCTTGCCATGGTCTTCTGCACCTTTGTGCTGGAAGAGGCTGCATCCCGAGGGGTAACAGACCCGGTGATTCTCACCTGCGGGGCGCTCTGCCTGCTCTGCTCGGGGCTGTTTGTCATTCGGGAACTCACGACCCCGGAACCATTCCTGAACATCCGGATCTTCTCACGGTGGAAGTTCTCCGCGGTCCTCGTGGCATACCTGCTGGTGAATACCATCTTCATGGGCATCCTGTACCTGCTCCCGTTCTACCTCTCTCTGGAGATGCACTTCGATCTTCTGACAAGCGGCCTGTACCTCCTGGTTCCACCGGCGTTGATCGCAATCATCAGTGTCCCGTTCGGGAAGTGGTCGGACAGGTGTGGCCGCCGGGCGTTTGCAGTGGCAGCCTGCGGGTTTGTTGTTCTCTACAGTGTCATATTCGTGTTCATTTCCCCAGGATCCGGGATCGTACCCCTGCTTGCCGGGCTCATTATCATGGGAGTGGCATTCGGTATCGCTGCCGGGCCGGCTGCGAGCAGGATCATCGAGAGCGCACCCAGAAGAGAGGAAGGCACCGGATCATCGCTGATGGTGACCGCCATCTATTTCGGCGGCGTGCTCGGGACGGCAATCTATGCGGCACTCTTCACCTTCGCAACCATGGATACCGGTGCAGTTGTCGCTTTCACGGATCTCGATCCCGCAACATTCCTGGACGGGTTCCACATGACGATCGCAGCAGGGCTCGTGCTTGCGGTTCTCTCGGTCGGGCTCTCGGCGATCGTGCCGGATGAGAAGAAGACTGCGTGAGCAGTGTAATAGCAGTGTAGTACTTGTTGTACCTGGTGCGGAACAGGCCGGACCCTGTCTGAAATTTTTTGATCGCGATCAAAGGGTGTAAGTTCGTGAGGCGATTGTAGGATAATTAACCTACAATCGGTTGTACAACCTACAATTTTTTTCAATCTTCGACGTGAATGCGGAAGGCGATCAACCAGACCCTGCCTGAAAAAATGCGAGCAGGGGGTAAGGGGGTGGTTGAAAATGTTCTGGCGCAAATAGAATGCAAGTTCTGCTCTACTGAGATCAAGAAGTCTCTTTTTCACGAGTCGGTGTGGTAAAGTGGCAACAACGGTCTGCATCATCGCAACAATTATGTTCACATAATGCATGATATAATGCAGGACATATCAGGAGCCATGCCATGAAATTTATTTCGAGCCGCGAGATCCGTTCAAACCCGGCCCGACTATGGGAACTGCCGGCAAGCGATGACGCGGTGATCACAGTGAACGGGAAACCGCGTGCAATCGTTGTTGCCGTCGGAGAAGACCTCGAAGAGACGCTTACCTCCCTGCGGAGAGCCCGGGCTGCAACAGCGCTTGAGAAAATCCGTATGGCAACCCGGGAGCGCGGGCTCGACAGCCTGACGGCGAAGGAGATCGAGGCGGAGATCCGGAAGACACGTACGGGGCGATAACACGGTCGTACCGCAGATTGTTCTGGATACCAATGTGCTGGTATCTGGCCTGCTCTCATCCCGGGGTGCTCCTGCTGGTATCCTCAACCTTGTTGTCAATGGCAGCGTGATTCTTGTGCTCGATACACGGATTTTCGATGAGTATGCAGATGTCCTGCGGCGGAAGAAGTTCGGGTTCCCGGAAGATGCAGTCCAGGAAATCCTCACATTTATCCGGCGTGAGGGGACGTTCATCATGCCAGTGCCGGTCACCTGTACGATCCCGGACATCGACGATCTCCCGTTCATCGAAGTATCGCTCAATGCCGGAGTGCCTGTAGTGACCGGCAATATCCGGCATTTCCAGGGATCCGGTGCAAGGGTTCTGTCACCAGGAGAGTTCCTTGAGCAGTACCGGGATAGATTGACACAGGAATGAGTGGGTATCCTCAGGTTCTTTGGGATCTCAAGCCAATCTGACCCTCGTACTTTCCCGGGAGTGGCCGGGGTTTTCCGGATAATCCACCACAATAACCGTCCTTTTCCCCCAACATCCCAACCGCGAGTCTAATTACCCCTCCCGCCCTACCATTCCATACGAATGACCGCAAGCAAAATCCTTTTCATTGTTCTTGACGGGATCTCCGACCGCCCCTGTCCGGCGCTCCGGGGGGGAACGCCGCTCTCCGCGGCAAGAAAACCCGTCCTTGACAAGCTCGCTGCCGAAGGGATCTGCGGGATCATGGATACCATCGCACCCGGCGTCCGCCCGGGCTCCGATACCGCCCACCTCGCCCTGCTCGGCTATGACCCGTACAAGTATTACACCGGCCGGGGCCCGCTCGAATGCGTTGGCAGCGGCATTGATATGAAAGCCGGGATGATCGGGTTCCGCTGCAATTATGCAACAATCTCCCCGCAGGGCCTGGTCACTGACAGGAGGGCCGGCAGGATCCACGACACGGCAGCCCTCTCGCAGGCGATCCAGGACGGCGTCGACCTCTCGAAATTCGGCGTCGAGTTCATCTTCCGCTCGGGAGCCGGCCACCGGGCTGCACTTGCCCTCAGCGGAGATGGCTTAAGCCACTGCGTCTCATCGAACGACCCGAAGAAGGAGGGCATCGCTCCTCTCACGGTCAAGGCAATACGGAAGGGAGAGAAGGAAGACAAGACAGCGGAGGTCTGTAACGAGTTCGTGAAGCAGTCCACGAAGATCCTCTTCGAGCATGCCACCAACAAGGAGCGGCTGAAGCAGGGTCTCAATCCCGCCAACGTTGTCCTGATGCGGGGCGCCGGGGAGATGGGAGACTTCGAACCCTTCCAGAAGAAATACGAGATGTCGGGATCGGTCATCTCGGCGGCAAGCCTCATCACCGGGATCGGCAAAGCGGTCGGCCTCCCGCATGTCGAGGTTCCGGGCATCACCGGTTCGCAGAACAGCAATATCGCGGGCAAGGTCGCAGCCGCCATAAACGAGCTGAAGACCAGGGACTTCGTGCTCATGAACATCAAGGGTGCCGACGAGTCAGGCCATGACGGGCTTGCCGAGCAGAAGAAGGCTTTCATCGAGAAGATCGACCCCCTCCTCGAACCCCTGCTGGGCTTGAAGGACACGATCATCATCATCACCGGCGACCACTCGACGCCGGTCTGCATCAAGGACCATTCCGCCGACCCGGTCCCCGTCCTGATCCGGGGCGAGGGGGTCCGTGTGGACGATGTAGTCCGCTACGATGAATTCAGTTGCGCGATGGGCGGGCTCTGCCGGATCAACGGGACTGCCCTGCTGCCGATCGCTCTCGACCTGATCAACAAATCCCACAAGTTCGGGGCTTAAAAAAGGCACATTCCGGTGAGACATGAAAGAACGATCCGTAAAAGACTGGCATAAGCATTGCCTGCTCCCCGACGGGACTGAGTTGCAGGAGCACAGTATCAAGACCTCGCACGACATCGTTGTCGGTGAATTCTGCCAGATCGATTACGGACTCCGGGGCAACGACGTATTCGTAGGCGAGTCCTCGAAGATCCGCGAGTATGTCTGGGCGAACGGCGACACGCGGATCGGGAACTGGTGCGAGATCGGCAGTGACGTGATCGCAAAGCAGGATGCCTATATTG
>JBAYMI010000261.1:0-3966 GCA_041663625.1 Methanoregula sp. | reverse complement strand
GTCATCGTGGAATCGGAGATCCCCGGCTATACGGAAAAGTCGATCAGTACGGTTGAAGTCCCTGCCCACGGGAACATCACGATCGGGCAGACCCCTTCCCTCCGCACCGGTGCAATTCCCGTAGAGAGGACCTCTGCATCGCTCCACTACAAGGTCGCCCTCGCTGACGGGACACGCATTACCGAACAGAGCGATACCGTCACGCTCTACCCGAAGGACACGATGATCTGGGGAGTAGAAGAAGACGGCGAATGGATCGACATGACCCCGTACGTTGCCGCATGGGTAACCCCCCATGAACCGGCAATCGATACCCTCGTGCGCAAGGCTGCCGAGCACCACCCGGAGAAGGCAATGACGGGGTACCAGTGCGGGGACAGCTGCACGGATGACGAGTGGGTTGCAGACACGAATGCGCAGGTGAAAGCGATCTACATGGCACTCAAGGAAGATTACCAGCTCACGTATGTCAACTCGCCCACGGCATTTGGAAAGGGGAACGTGAACCCCCAGCGTGTCCGGCTGCCAAAAGAGTCCCTGTCTTCAAAATCCGCCAACTGTATCGATGGCGCTGTCCTGTATGCATCGGCCATTGAATCGATCGGCATGCATCCACACATCATCACTACACCGAGCCACGCGTTCGCTTGTTATGATTCGAAGCCAGACGACTCCGGCCGGCTCATCTGCCTCGAAACCACGATGACCTCCGGGGACTCGACGTTCGAACAGGCGCTGGAACAGGGATCTGAGAACTACCAGGATGAGATCACCAACGGTAATTTCAGGACCAATGCATCATTAGATCTCTCTATTACCGATCTGAGGGCAGAAGGCATCCTTCCGATGCAGTAGCGGGACACTTTCCCTTCCCATTCCAAACTTTTTTTCTGCCGGGAGACGACAGAATAACCATGAGAACGATGTACGTTTACATCCAAGACACGCTCGCCGACGGGGAGCCGGCTCATGTTCTTGCCGAGCTCCACTCCGGCCAGTACCTGAAAGACCCGTCCATGAGGTATAATCCCGTGCTCTGCGGCCGTACCCTGGATACGATCACGACAATGGGTGGCCTGCACCTGACACCCGATCTCCTGATCGCTGATATCAGGCCCGATGCGGGCGACCTGCTCCTCCTGCCGGGAGCAACCACGTGGCTCGATCCGGCACAGGCACCGGTCATTGCAAAGGCCCGCGAGGTCCTGGAGGGGGACGCGGTGGTGGCGGCGATCTGCGGGGCAACATTCGGTCTCGGGAATGCAGGCCTGCTGGACAACCGCCCGCACACAAGCAACGACCGTACCGCCCTGAAGATGTTCTGTCCGGGGTATCACGGCGAGCGGTTCTACGTGAACGAGCCTGCGGTTGCTGATCGCAACCTCGTCACAGCATGCGGGGCGGCGCCGGTCGAGTTCGCGTACCAGGTCTTCAAAAGACTCGGTGTCATGCTTCCGGCAACACTTGAGGCATGGTACGGGCTCTATACCACAAAAAAACCGGAGTATTTCTACGCACTCATGCAGTCCCTTCCCCAGCCTCCCGCTCTCAGGTAACCGGAAAACCCGGGAATACTTTTATCTCCCCAGCAGGATATCAGTCTCATGTTGGGAGGGAGAAGACGATGATAACCATGATTGGAAGGGTATCCCACTACTACCCGAGAGTTGGTGTTGCCGCGATCGTCCTTTCGGACCACATTGCCAGGGGCGACCGGATCCGCATCCATGGACCGCATGATGACCTCTACCAGACCGTGACCTCGATGGAGTACGACCACAATCCTATCGAGGAGGCCGACCCGGGACAGGACATAGGCATCCTGGTGAACGAACGGGTCCACGAAGGGGACCTGGTGTGCCGGGAGAGCTGATCGTCCAAAACCAGGTAAGTTTTCCCTTTTTTCGCATCATGGCAACAGGAAATCATGATCCAGGTCTCCTGCCATCCGGATTTCCCCGGGGCTCCAGAACATTTTTGTAGATCAGCGGTATTGTTCTATCTATCATAAACTCCGGAGTGCCTTCTCGTGATCTCTGTCCTGTACGTGGATGATGAACAGGGACTCCTCGATATCGGAAAGATCTTTTTGGAAGAGACCGGTGACTTCAGGGTAGACCTGATGGAGTCGGCGACCAACGCTCTCGAACATTTAAAAACCCACCAGTACGATGCCATCATCTCCGATTACCAGATGCCGGAGATGGACGGGCTGGCTTTCCTGCGAGAGGTAAGAAAAGAGTACGGGAATATTCCGTTCATCCTCTTCACCGGGCGCGGGAGGGAGGACGTTGTCATCCTCGCCCTCAACAACGGGGCGGATTTCTATATCCAGAAAGGCGGGGCGCCAAAGCCCCAGTTTGCAGAACTGGCGCACAAGGTCCGGCTCTCGGTCCAGCGACGGCAGGCCGCAATAGCGCTTGCGGAGAGCGAGCGGAGGTACCGCGACGTAGTCGAGACCCAGACCGAGTTCATCTGCCGCTTCCTGCCGGACGGCACCCACGTCTTTGTCAACGAAGCCTATTGCCGGTATTTCGGGAAGCAGCGGGAGGAGATTGTCGGGCACCGGTTTGTCCCGGGCACCCTGCCGGAAGACCGGGAACTGATACACCGGCATTTCCGGTCGCTGACCCGGGAACACCCGGTTGCCGAGATCGAACACCGGGTCATCCTGCCCGACGGCCAGATCCGCTGGCAGTGGTGGAGCGACCGGGCCATCTTTGACGACCAGGGCAGGGTTGTCGAGTACCAGTCGACAGGAAAAGACATCACCGACCGGAAGACCGCCGAAGAGGCACTCACCGCGTCAGAGGACCTGTACCGGACGATCTTCAACACAACGGGGGCCGCCACGATCATCACGGCCCACAACACCACGATCCTGCTCGCCAATGCCGGGTGGGAGACACTGACGGGTGTTGTGCGGGAACAGCAGGAGAACCGGATGAGCTGGACGGTCTTCATCGATCCCGATGACGTGGAGAGACTGAAGCAGTACCACTATGCACGGAGGAACGATCCGTCGTCGGCTCCCGGTGTGTACGAATGCCGGATGATCGGCGGTGATGCCTCTGTCCGCTACTGCATCGTGAACGTCCGCATGATCCCGGGCACTACCAACAGCGTGGTATCCCTCGTGGATATCACCGCCCGGAGAAAGGCCGAGGATGAACTGAGGGCAACGTACGAGCAGCTGACCGCAACGGAAGAGGAACTGCGGGCACAGTATGAGGAGCTGGACCACAGCCAGAAGAAGATACAGGAGAGCGAGCGGAACTACCGCTCTATCATCGAGAACCTCCAGGACGCATTTTACCGGACGGACAAGGAAGGCAACATTATTCTTGTCAGCCCGTCGTTTGTCAGGGCGATGGGGTATGATTCCATTGACGAAATCATCGGGAAAAATGTTGCCGGATCGTTTTATTTCAATCCATCGGACCGGGACGAATTCTTCAGACAGATCTCTGCATCCAGGGAACTGAAAGGATATCGTCTTGCCCTGAAGAAACGTGACGGCTCAAAGATGGAAGTGACGGCAACAAGCCACATTTATTATGACGAGATGGACAGGCCTGCGGGAGTTGAAGGGCTGCTTCATATCCTTGAAGAGAATGAGATGAGATGCGGGCCGACGGATTCACCCGAAGGCACTGCATAACATAAGCAACCGGGGCATTGCCTGAGTGCACAGGCGAATGAGGCCTACCGCTTCTGCGCCACCATCTCGATCTCGACTACCGCCCCTTTGGGAAGACCGGCAACCTGCACCGTGGAGCGTGCCGGCCAGGTATCGTTGAAATACGTGCCATAGACCTAGTTCACCGTGGTAAAATCACTCATGCTGGTGAGATAGATCCGCGTCTGGACCACATCGAAGAACGAAAGCCCGGAAGCACTGAGGTCGGCGTGGAGGTTCTCCATGGCCCGGACGGTCTGTTCCTGTGCGCCTCCGGCAGTCAGGTT
>JBAYMI010000260.1:0-3967 GCA_041663625.1 Methanoregula sp. | reverse complement strand
GAGGGTGGCGAAGGGGATGCCCGCTCCAAGATTGCCCGGCTCAAAAAGCACGGCGTACCGGTAGCGTCCCGTGTCTCCGAGATTCCGGAGATGGTGCGGGAACTGTTCCGGTGCAGGTGTTAAATCATTCATTTGTGCTTCTGTTGAAAACCCGTGTCAGCAGATCTGATGATGGGGGCTGACGCTCCCTACGCCCGGTTGTGATGGACACTGCCACCCCCGGCAGGGCGCCCATGCGGTGCATCCGCGATGGTAAGCATACTTGAAACACCTTATTTCCCCGCCGTACCCCGGAGAGACCCTGAGACGGGGAACCCTCCCCAAAATACTGTTAACCATTTTGCTCTGCTGAAAACCTTTTTTGAAGAAAAGATCGCCCCCAGTCCCCGCGGGGGACGAGGCGCATTACGATGCTACCTGAATATACTACCAACTCATCACTATTTTAAAAATTATTCCGGTAATACAGAGGCATCGCAATGTTGGATGCCCACGCGGCGGAGGCAGAGCCCCCAAGAGCGTCACAATGTAAACCAGATGATTTCTCCAGAGCCAAAAATTTTCATGGTTCGGGTGCGGACGGCATTTACTATCCGTTTCTCAGAACCGTTTTTGATATTCAGGTAGTATTCAGCTATTCTTCCGGTGCTCAACGTACTCGACAACCGAGCCGTCGGGATGCCGGATCGTCATGTTCATGCCAGTCGGAACAGTCTGCGGTTGCCGGATGATCTCCGCACCGTGTGCGGTCAGGAACCGGTGATACTCCTCAAGGGAATCCACGAGAAATGTTGCGTTTGTTGAACGGAATGGCTGGAGGGTATCATCGCTGCCGGCAATGATGAGGATGTCCTGCACCTGTGCCAGCTCCAGCCCGGCTGCGGGCAGCGCAAACCGGATTCCGGCCTTTGTGCCGGTGAGGTCTTCATAAAACCGGAGTGTTTCATCAAAGGTAGTGGTATAGATCCGTGTCAGGGTCCCCAGAATTTTCATCAGCAGGATATGCGATCTCATCCGGAATAAATCCATGCCGCGGAAGTCCCTGACGGATACCATCTCTCTGCAACCCCAATCTGCGGTATTTATGAGTCATTATTGCTGACTAAGTGAAAGAGAGAACGAAAATTTACGTCTCTCTGCCCGTCAGACAGTATACTTGTCTACCCCCCGATACCGCTTGCCGAAGACAGTCACAATCCCAAAGGCGAATGCATGATTCTCCAGTTCACGCTTCCTATCCTCCTCATGCTCATCTCCGGGATGATATCCACCGGTCTCACTATCCTTGCCTGGAACAACCGTTCCCTGCCTATGGCAAAACTGTTCATCATCCTGATGGCAACCGAGACGGTCTGGATCTTCGGGTCTGCCTTCGAGATGATGAATACTCAGCTCGAAACCGTTCTCCTCATCAATAATATCGAATACCCGGCCATGATGACGGTTCTGGTTGCGTGGCTCTTCATAGCACTTTCCCATACCGGTCGGGAACATTACCTCACAAGGAAGACCGTCCCGCTCTTTTTCATTGTTCCTGTGGTGGTCTGCCTCCTTGTCTTTACCAATCCCTGGCACCATCTTTACTATTCGGGATTCCACGCGGAGGTTGTCGGGGGAGCAGTGGTCTGGGTCTACGAGCACGGACCGCTCTTCTGGATCATGTTTGCGTATAACTATGCTATCGGCATTGTTGCGCTCGTTCTTGCTGCAAACCAGCTTTCCTCCTCCAATGAGTTCTACCGCCGCCAGACAATTCTCCTTAGCTGTGCGGCCTGCATCCCCGTATTCTTCAACCTGGCCTATGTCTTCCACATTACCCCATTTCCACAATATGACCTGACACAGATAGCATTCCTCATGACCGGCATCGTGCTCGCGGTCGGCGTGCTCCGGTACAAACTCTTCTCCGCGGTCCCGGTAGCTTACTCCAGGGTTTTTGCCACCATCCGTGACGGTGTGATCGTCATCAACAGCCAGTTCAGGGTCACGGATATGAACCCTGCGGCGGAACGGATAACCGGGACAAAGGCTCATCAGGTTGTTGGCCGGGAACTGGCATCGCTCGTCCCGGAGGTTGCAAAGATCCTGAAATATCCCGATCCAAACCACGAGACCTGGCAGGGAGATCTCCTGCTCACACCGGGTGATCAGCCCCACTACTATGATGTCCAGCGGATCCCTCTGGATGAAGAAGGGTCAGGCTCACAGGGGTACCTCTGTATCTTCCGGGATGTGACCTCCCGCAAGCAGGCGGAACTGGCGCTTGTTACCGCCAACAGGAAGATCAACCTCCTGACCCGGATCACCCGCCATGATCTCGAAAACAAGCTGATGATCGTGCATGGGTATATTGCACTTTTGAGGAAAGTGTCCCAGACGCCTGCCCAGAAAGAGTACTTGAACAAGCAGGAGGCAGCGGTGAACGTGATGCGGGAGCATGTGGAGTTTACCCGGAAATATCAGCAGCTCGGTGCCCAGGCACCGGTCTGGCAACCTGCCGAGACCGTGATCCGGAAGGCAAAGACGCAGGTATTCATGGATCAGGTCCGCTTTACCTGTTCTGTCGGGCTAGTTGAGATACTCGCCGACACGATGCTTGAGAGGGTCTTCTACAACCTGCTGGACAATGCCATACGATACGGGGGTGACAAGCTGACTAGAATTACAGTCACTTCCCATAAAGACGGTATTGCTTTCGTTCTTGTTGTGGAGGATGATGGTGAGGGAATCTCTTCAGAGGCGATGAACCACCTGTTCGAACAGGGTTTTGGGAAGAATACCGGTCTTGGTCTCTTCCTTTCACGTGAGATCCTTGGAATCACGGATATCACGATCGAACAGACCGGGGCTCCCGGGAGCGGGGCGCGGTTCGAGATCAGTGTGCCACCAGGGAAATTCCGGTACATTGGCAATGGTGCGTGATATCGCGTACGGGCTATCCTGAACATCAGTGGCATGCTGCGTATCCGTGATCCCGGAGATCGTGCGGGAACTATTCAGGTGCGGGTATTAATTCGTCCTTTTTTTCAGGTTTTCAATAATCAGGTATTTTTCCGGTACTCGGCGTACTCGACGAACGAGCTATCCGGGTGGCGCACAGTCATGTTGATGCCGGTTGGGACCTGCCGGGGTGGACGGAGGATAGTCCCGCCGTTTGCGAGCAGAAACCGGTGATACTCCTCAAGGAAATCGACGAGGAATGGTGCGTTCGTTGACCGGAACGGCCGGAGTGCCTCGTCTCAGCCGGCGATGATGAGGATGTCCTGTACCCGTGCAAGTTCCCGCCCGGCTGCGGGTATGGCAAACCGCGAGGCGGCTTTTGTTCCGGCCAGGTGCTCGTAAAACTGCAACGTGGTATCCAGATCATTGGTATACCCCCGTGCAAGGATTTGGAGGATCTTTATGTTCAGGCGTCAGGAGTAATCCGTGATAAACGCTACAGGATCAGTCCGGGTCATCCGCCGTTGTCCTCAGTAACGCAGCCACCAGCTCCCGGTCCTTAGTGGCGGTAACGGATCGCCCCGTTTACATGGCATGCGTCCGTACACCTGCCGCAGAGATAGCACTCCCTTTTTGTGTCATCCTTGCCGGCTGCGTGGGCCGGACATGCCTTCTCGCACCTCTTGCAGAGGGTGCAGGTTTCGGCGCGCTGCAGCCTGAAGAAACCGAACCCGGCCATCAGGGAGAAGAGTACCCCGAAGGGGCAGATCATCCGGCAGACCGGGCGGTATACGAATACGGAGAGCAGGATGAGCCCTGCCGCAACCACGAGTGCCGCAGAGACCGTGAGTGAGAAGAGCTCGTACAGCCCGGTATACGCCATCAGATCCACGAGACAGACTGCCGCAAGGATTGTGGCGGCCAGGATCGCGAGCCGGATCCTTTCCATGCTCCTGGTACCGGCAAGTTCGATCTTCTTCACCGGCACGGCATACGCGAGTTCCTGGAGGGATCCGACCGGACAGAT
>JBAYMI010000259.1:0-3968 GCA_041663625.1 Methanoregula sp. | reverse complement strand
TGTCGAGGACAATAACGGAGTCTGCTGCTGCTGCGAGTGCCTCAAGACCCTCTTCTGCACGGATCAGGCGTGCCTTTTCGACCTGGAACGGGTAGCTGACCATTCCGACAACGATTGCGCCCTGTTCCTTGGCGATCTGTGCTACAACGGGTGCGGAACCGGTACCGGTACCTCCTCCCATACCTGCTGTGATGAAGACAAGATCTGCTGACTCAAGAACCGCTTCGAGCGTCGGGCGTGCCATCTCGGCTGCGCGTTTACCGACATCCGGGTAACCGCCGGCGCCAAGGCCTTTTGTCAGGGATTTCCCGATGAGGATGCGCTTGTCGGCCTGGATCATGTCCAGGTGCTGTTTGTCGGTGTTGATCGCGATGGTCTCTGCACCGGAAACGCCCATGTGGTGGATACGGTTCACTGTGTTGTTGCCGGCTCCACCGCAGCCGATGATAACGATCCTTGGCTGTCCTACGAAGTCATCTTCCATTGCGCCTGAGCTGCCGGACTGTTTTACTTCCTTTTCAAGTTCGGCGTTTTTTAGTGCGTCGTTAATAATACTTTGCATATTACTACCCTCTCAAACCTTGAATGAAACCTGGTCACTTTCCTTCAGGACACGGTTTGCACGTTTTTCAACAAGTTCACGGACCGCTGCCCGAACAGCTTCCGATACGTTCGGGTATTCCCCGGAATCGACCATCTGCTGGAGCAGATTGATCTGTTGTTCAGGTAACCGGAGCGTGATCCTTTGCATCATCGTATCTCACATTTCTGACATATGTCTGGCTTCTGTCGTTCATATGTCAGACAAAGAGAACACTTGTGTCTGACTTAACCAGATGATTCTAACTAACACGCTTATGTATTTAAATTTTATTCTTTGTTGCCAGCAACGGCTTCACAATGCATTTATGACAGATAATCCAAGTATTTTAGAAAAAGAGCGGATTTCTATGGCTGTTGACGTTCCGGAACGGGTTGTGCATGGGGGAACCGGCAAGCGCCAGCAGGAAAAAACCCGGAAAAACGTGCTGGATTTCAGCGCGAGCGTAAATCCATACCCGCCAAAATTCTCATGGGCGCTGGATCCGGAGTGCCTGGAATCTTACCCGGATGATTCATACAGTGCGCTCAAGGAGCAGATTGCCCGGGTCTTCCGGCGCCGCCAGGAAGAGATCTGCGTTGGTAACGGATCGATCGAACTGATCCGGGTTTTCTGTTCCGTGCTCTTCCGCGATCCCGCAAGGAAAAAAACCTTCTTTACAGAATCCCCGACCTTTGGCGAATACGAACTCTCCGCCCGCCTTGCCGGGGCTGCCCGCACGTGCGATCCTGCCAGCGCAGGATTGTCGTTTCTCTGCAATCCCAATAACCCGACCGGCCGGTTATTGCGGAGAGCCGAAGTTCTTGAACAGGTTCACACGGCCTGCGCAAACGGTGGCTTCCTTTTCTGTGATGAAGCCTTTATCGAACTCTCCGATCCCCGCGAGAGCATTGCCGATACCCGGGACCCGGGTCTTTTCCTGGCCCGTTCGCTCACCAAATGTTTTGCGGTACCGGGCATCCGGTTCGGGTACGGCTTTGGCGAACCGGATCTTATCGAGCAGATCGAAACAGTCCGCCCCCCATGGAGCGTGAACGCATATGCCGAGGCCTATGCCATGGAAGCGCTCCGGCACATGGACGAGCTCGCTGCATCACGGGTGGCGATTGAGGCCGAACGCGCCCGGCTGGTCTTTGCCCTCCGCGATCTGGGACTCAGTCCTTCCCCCTCGCAGGTGAATTATCTCCTTGTCGAGTGCGGCAGGAATGTTGGGCCGCTCTGCGATGCTCTGGCAGCCAGGGACATCCTTGTCCGTGACTGCACCTCCTTTGGCCTGCCGACATGCATCCGCATCGCGGTCCGGACCCGGAACGAGAACTCAGAACTTATCGGGGCCTTATCAGTATGCGTGCGCTGATCATGGCCGGCGGGGCCGGGAGCCGGCTCAATCTTGGGGAAAAACCCCTCATTATGATCAACGGGCAACCCATGATCTCGTACGTGATCCGGGCGTTTGAACGGGCAGGGTGTGAACCCGTGGTGGCAGCATCCCCCCGGACCCCGATGACCATCAACTGGTGCCGTGTCAACGACATTGCGGTATGCCGGGCTGAAGGACATGGATTTGTAGACGATATGGTCCACGCGGTACAGGTCCTGGAAGAAGAAAAACCCCTGTTTGTCTCGGTCTCGGATATTCCCTGCATTACTGCGGATATTGTCCGGTCTGTCCAGGAGTCCTACCATTCCGCGGGAAAAAACGCCCTGTCCACCTGGATTCCGGCAAACCTCGTACCATCCTGCCGGGGGGGCATGCCCTACCGGGAGTGCATCAATGGCATCGAATCGTGTCCGGCAGGGATTAATATTCTTCGCGGTGATCGCATTGATGAGGTCCAGGCCGAATACTCCCTTCTCCTGGATGAGCCCTGCCTTGCCCTGAATGTCAACACCCGGGCAGACCGGGCCGCAGCAGAAATATTCATGCAGCAAAGAGAGAACAAAACCCGGTAAACCTGATGCCCGATGGTATCCCAATTCATCCCAATTTGTGACAATCAACACAAAATACGGATGATACTGCCTTGTTTTTTCAGGAATGCATATTAAGGATCTCGCCCTAAATTAACATACTATGGTCGAGGCGCAGGAGATCGAGCTGCGGGGTCATATCATCGACTCCGGCAACATGGCACAGCTCATGGACCGGGTCATGGACATGGGGGGAAATTTCGAGACCCTTGTCTTTGAGATTGGCAAGAAAAAGACCGATCCGAGCTATGCCCGCCTGCGCATCACGGCTTCCAGCAAGGAGAAACTGCATTCCATCCTGTCGGATCTCCACCGGCTCGGCGCCCGCCCGGTTGAAGTGAAGGACGTGTACCTTGTTCCCGCAGAAGCTGACAAGGTAGTTCCCAAGGGGTTCTATACCACATCCCACCACCCCACCCAGGTAAAAATCGATGGTGAATGGATCTCTGTCGCGGCCATTGAGATGGACTTCCTCATTGTTGTCGACAAGGCAAAAAAATGTGCAACCGCTTTGCCCCTGGGAAAGATCCGGAAAGGCGACCTGGTGGTTGTTGGCGAACAGGGCGTCAGCGTCAGTTACCCGGAACGCCCCCGCGAGCAGAGCACGTTCGAGTTCATGCATGGTACGGTCTCATCCGAACGGCCCAGCGAGACGCTGATCGCCAAGATTGCAAAAGAGATCCTCGAAGTGCGGAAGAAGGGCGGCAAGATCGCGGTTGTCGGGGGCCCTGCCATCATCCATACCGGGGCGGCAAAGGCACTCGCCTCCATGATCCACAATGGCTATGTGGATGTGCTCTTTGCCGGCAATGCGCTTGCAACGCACGATATCGAATACAATCTTTATGGCACGTCCCTGGGGATGGATATCTCAACCGGCAACCCGGTCACGGGCGGGCACAAACACCACCTGTATGCGATCAGCGAGATCATGCGGGCAGGATCTATCAGGAACGCGGTTGACCAGGGTGTGATCAATGGTGGGATCATGTACGAGTGCGTGAAAAATGACGTCCCCTTTGTCCTTGCCGGATCGATCCGTGATGATGGCCCGCTTCCCGATGTAATCTCGGATTCTATGGTTGCACAGGACGCGATGCGGAAACATATTGCGGGATGCAACATGGTGCTGATGATAGCAACCCTCCTCCACTCCATTGCTGTCGGAAACTGTCTCCCTTCGAGCGTCAAGACCGTCTGCGTGGATATCAATCCTGCCCACCTGACAAAACTGATGGACCGGGGAACAACGCAGGCAATAGGCATTGTCTCGGATGCCGGTACCTTCCTCCCGCTCCTTGCGCACCAGCTGGAGATCCAGAGCGGCCACCAGAAGAAGTAATTTTTTTTGTTCTGTTGAAATCCTCTTTCGCAAAGATGGGGGCTGATGCCCCCA
>JBAYMI010000258.1:0-3971 GCA_041663625.1 Methanoregula sp. | reverse complement strand
TCAGAATTCCCGCCCGCGGACGCGGTTGATATCGAAGACCGCCTTGCTGCTGACATGCATGACGGCAAAGACCCCGGCCTGGATCGGGTCGGTGACCACGAGATCGGCATGCTGGGGGACCGTGCCTGCCATGTTGAGGGCAATGACCGGGATCCCTGCATCCCTCACGCGGTCCACGGCTTTCGATATGTCGCCTCCCATGATCGAACCGGCCAGCACGAGAATGGAGGCCCGGGGCAGCCGGGCAACCGCATCTACGGCCAAGGCCAGCGAACGTTCGCCGACAAGCGGTATCGTATCCACCGAGATCCGTTCGCCGCGGATATTATGCCGGTCCGCCTCGTTCACCGCACCGAGAGCAACCTGTGCTACCTGTGCCCCGCCTCCGATGATGATTACACGCGATCCGAATATGTTGCCGAATGGCTGGTACGCCTTGACTTCTTTTACGGAAGGGATATCGTTGAGGTCCCTGACAAGATTGCCGTGATCGCTTGCATCTCCGCAGTCATATTCAAAATAGAGTTCAGCCATCCCGCAGTATGGGCCGGAATCGAAGACCTCCTGGTTGATCATGACGATGTTTGCCTCATGGTTGGCAACCACCGTTGCTATGTCCCGCAGGACACCCCTCCGGTTCTCTGCGATGATCCGGATGGCCAGGCGTTCAGGTTCAGATTCCATGGTTGGATGCGATAACCGGGGATCGAACCCGGGTTAGAAGCTTGGGAAGCTCCTGTCCTACCGCTAGACTATTATCGCACACATGCGCTGCTGTTCTCAGGTATTACGTGATTTTAACATAAATATATCCCGGTTCCTTCGCCCGGCTCGATATTATTAAGGTCCGGGGAGAAAGTACGTATACGATAGACAGCCTTAATTTTAGGTATATCCTCTGTGCATGTTATCTCCGGGGACATCCCGTCAAAACTATCCAGGAAGTAATCATATGAAGTTACGCACCTTCACATTCTCTCTTGTAATTGCAGCCTGCCTGCTGGCCGTTTTCTGCCCTCCGGTTCTCGGGGGAACCAGCGGAACCAAGGTACTGTACCAGAACGCGTTCTCAACCGATCCCAAATGGGTGACGAACAATCCCTCATCGGATTACTGGGACCCAAGCCTCCAGATGTATCATTTCGCGATTGAACCGAGTACCGGTGCCTATGCCTACACGAAGGTGGACACATATGACCGGGAAGCGTTCACCCTTGAATACGATCTGATCCTCAACCGTGTTGATGAAGGAACTACCTTCCGTCTCGGATTTTCCGGCGAGGGCATGAATCCCGAGATCGGCCCGAATGTCCTGACCGAATTTACCAATGCGAAGTACGGGCAGATCATGTGGCTCCACCTGGTCACCCCCAGCAACAAGATGAGTGAGATCAACAGCCAGAAAGGCGACAGCCTGTCCAGCGGCGCTCTGGCATATGATGGCGCGACCGTGAAATATGCGCTCAACAAGACATACCACGTTACGGTGGACTACAACAAGGACCAGCGGGTGGTCAGCATGAAGGTCAACGAGAAGACGAGCGGCAGCGAGATCTGGGGGTATTACATAACCTCCGCCGAGGATCTCAGCGGCATGAACCGCATTTACCTCGGGTCTATCGGGGATTACGGCATGATGAACCGGTATGCCTCGGGATACCTCGACAATGTCCGCCTTACCGTTCCTGCGGATGAGGCAGTAACAACCAGTGCCACTACAGCCGCCGGCACAACCGTGGCAACCACGAGGCCCACGGCAAAGCCCACTACCCAGGCGACTGCCTTGGCAGCAACATCGTCAACTCCGGAAACCACGCCGGAATCTCCGCTTTCCGGTATGACCGCTGTTGCAGCACTGGGTATCACCGCTCTCTGCTGCGGACTGTTCCTGAAGAGAGAGAACTGATCCTCTTTTTATCCGGGTGCAGGGGACGATCCCCCCGTTCAGATCCCTGTATCCGATGCATATTTCCTGATTGGGAGATCCTCTGTACTGTTCTCATTCCCGCGCGCGGGATGGCAGCCAATACCGGGCAAGGGATTCAGTCACGGTACTGCGGGAAGCGCAATAAAAACGGCCGGACGGCAGCCAGCGGAGAAAAAGGAAAGATATCGGGAATGATGTATGATCCCGGTGGCATGGAAGTCACCGGGCTCTGGAGAATATTATGAAGATTCACCGGCAGGAATGCCGGTGATATGGGGCTTGTTCTTGCATTCCGGCATATTCCCGGTCAGTGTGCAGAGTCCGGGAATGTGCGTGGCTGTCTGTGTGTTCATCATCTGTGCAGTGCGTGGCATGCAGGAGGAACCATTCTGTTGTTCGGCATTGCGTGTCATGGTAACTGGATAGTTGCTGCACTGGCAGGCATGCTGAAATCTTCAGCATTCACTCCTGTTCCTGCGACTTCTCCCGGAGCATGGATCTCCTGGAAGATGATCGTGCACCCGCAGCCTGGGCTGCAGGGGATATCCGGGGCGGTCGCGGCCGTGGGAGTTACCATCAGGCCTAACGAGAGCAGAACCAGCGCAAATCCGATCATGACAATGCCGGTGTTCATGTGACGTTTCCTCCTTACGTGGATGGGTCGGTGACACCGCGAATCTGATTCGTGTATCACCTGATACCATACTATACCCGCAACTGTTCTTAAATAGGGAGAATTGCCGGGGTTGGTGTGTGTAACCACGGGGTTCAAGGGGCAAACCTGGAGGGTGTATTTATTACGGCAATTATAAGGAGAAAATATAAACCGTCATGCCCTTATCTTCCAGTAACCAATAGGTCTTGTATACAACCCATGGTGGAGCGCTATGGATCCTGCGGATAAGTCTCCTACAATCATTGTTCACGATGACTCCGACTCCTTAGAGGAACTGTCGGAGTATCTCGACGTCCTTTCGAGCAGCGCACGGCTTCGGATACTGAAGTTCCTGGAGAAGAAACCCCGTGATGCCCGGGCAATCTCCAAGGAGATCGAGACCAGCTACGAGAATACGAAAAAGCACCTGGATAAACTCCTGAGTATCGGTGTTATCAAGAAAGAGGCAGGTCTTGGCGCTCCTACCTCGAAGGGCATTCACCCGGTATGGGAGTACTCCCTTGTCCCGGGCGGACTGGAAGTGATCATCCGGAATCTGGGGCTCTTCTCCAACACCCGGGTGCAGGTTCTTGGCAGCGAGATTTCACGACGGCTCGATGAAGTGAAAGGCACGCTCTCCAGGGAAGTGCTGAATAATGTCCCTGCTGCGATCGCGCTTGGAGGCCCGGATGATGGCAAGGTCTTCCTGCTCAAACATGACTGCGTTGCCATTGGCAGGAATGATCCGGAGAATCCCGGATCATTCCGGGCGGAAACCGACCTTGTGCTTTCTGACGGGTATACCGCGGTGACCCGGGTCTCCCGGCCCCATGGGAAGTTCACCCTTGATAAGGGTATCTGGAATATCGAGGATTCCGGAAGTACCGGTGGTACCCAGCTGAACAACCACAAACTGGAGAAGAATGTCAAGGCTCCCCTGCACGATGGCGATCTCATCGAACTCGCAAAAGGAATATCCGGTGTGAAACTCCTCGTGATCCTCCCCGGGAACACATAACATAAACCCGTCTTTTGGTGAAGACAAACACATGCCTATTAATCGTTCGGACTCATTACCGGATCATACGAGAACCTTCAAAGGAGATACCATGACCCTGCAGTACTCCTGTATACGTGTACTTGCAGTCATCGTGCTCACCTGTCTCCTCATCAGTTTTCCTGCTGCTGCCGGGGACCATACGGTTGCACCATCCGGGGCCGAGTTCTCCAGTATCAAGGATGCCATTGACTGGTCGATCGGTGGCGACACGATCCGGGTGGAGAGCGGGACTTATACAGAAAATCTCAAGCTTGATAAGAAACTGACTCTTATCGGGGTTGATACGGGGAGTGGTGCACCGGTCATTGCCCCCTCGAAGACCGGGAATG
>JBAYMI010000257.1:0-3973 GCA_041663625.1 Methanoregula sp. | reverse complement strand
GAAACTCAACAACGACAACATGATGAAGTACCGGCAGCTCACCGAGAATTCCCCGACCGGCATTCTCGTCATCCAGGACGGGATCATCCGGTTATCCAACCCGTCATTCACGGCATTCCTCGGATATACCGCGGCGGAGCTCACCGGCAGGAGCCTTGGCACGTTCATTGGTCCGCAGGACCAGGAGGCCTTTACCCAGTTCTCTGCAAAATGGGCCCAGAGGATCCCCGCAACGCATGAGCAGGAGTTCCATTTCGTCACCCGGACCGGGGAGATACGTATCGGGGGGCTCTTCACTACCGCGATCCTGCACATGGGAAACCCGGCAACGCTCATCAACATCGTTGATGCCTCGGAGAAGCAGCGGCTTGAGGATAAGATCTCCCTGGACAACGAGCGCCGCCGGGGCATCATCATCACGGTGGCTCACGAGCTGCGCACGCCGCTCCAGCCGATACTCGGGTACCTCAACCTCCTCATCTCCGATCCGGAAGGGTTCGGCATTGTCGCGGAGACAAAGAAGATCCTGGAACGCTGCCTTGCAAGCGTGGAGCGCGAGCGGCAGATCATCAACCAGATGCTGGATTTCTCGGTCCTGGACAGCGGGAAGATCCAGCTGAACCGCACGAACTTCTCCTTATCGCCCCTGGTCCGGAAAGTGCTTGACGATGGCGGTTTTGGCACAAAAGCCGAGCTGACCGTTGATATCGGGGAATCGGTCATGCTCACGGCCGATGCGGATCGCATTCACAGTATCCTGGACTCACTCCTTGCCAATGCGATCAATTATTCCAAGGCCCCGCGGAAGATCGGGATCGTCTACCGCTCCGGGGCCGATGATCCCCATCACCATATTGAGATCCGGGACAATGGCATTGGCATACCGGAGAGCCAGCTGGACTCGATCTTTGAGCCGTTCCAGCTTGCGGACGGCGTTGTCCTTGCCCGAAAGTATGAACGGCTCGGGCTCTCACTCTCTATTGCAAAGAAAGTGATCCAGATGCATGGCGGGGATATTACGGTGGAAAGTGTCGTGAATGCCGGCAGTACGTTCACCATCCACCTGCCAAAAGAGGTGTTACCATGACGCGTAAGATTATGCTTGTTGAAGATGACCTGCCGATCCTTGAGATGATGGATATCCTTCTCAAAAAGATCGGGTACGACCCGGTCCTTGTCCCGGATGTAATGGAAGCCCTTGAGCGGGTGAAGGCGGATCCCCCGGCCCTTATCCTGCTGGATATCATGATGACGCCCATCAATGGCTGGGAGTTCCTGGATACCCTGAGGAATGAGTATAACATACGGGAACTGCCGGTGCTGCTGTTCACGGCATCGCCCTCCATCGAGGAGAAGATCAAGCAGCTGAAGGATCCTTACCTTGGCGTGCTGCAGAAACCCGTATCGGTGCCGGACCTGAAAGCCGGCATTGAACAGTTTCTTGGAAAATAAAAGAGAGCAACACCTCTTTCTTACCCGGGTGCTGGGCAGATCACTCCGGTGTTTTTCTGATCTCTTCTGATATCGAATGCCCGGTCTTGTTCATGTCCTGTTCGAGTTCCCGGATCTGGCGGTCCACGTCAGCCTTGCGCCGCTCGGCTTCCACCTTCTTCATCTCCGCTCCCATCTCCCCGGACAGTTCCACCATGATCGCCTGACTCCTTCGTAGTATTTCCTGTTGTGAGGGAAAAATGATTCCTTTTTGGGGCTCCCTCCCGTGTTTCCGGCATCCCGGCCGGCACCCGGATCGACCGGTACGCATCAGCCCGTTCGGGACGGCAGGACGATCTTCTCTAAAAGTGCAGCGATCGAATCGCCTTCAAGCAGGGCAATTCCCCACTCGCCATTCTCTCCGATAAGAAGTGCGACCGGGTCGACGATACCCATCATCCCGTGCTCATGGCAGGCCGAGATTTCGCGGACAACCGGAATGATGGTCCGGTTCCCGTACACCTGCGGGGACTGCATCCGCAGTTCTCCGTTCGCATTCATGCCCCGGTCACTCCCTGCTTTTTACGGGTGGCATATGCTACAGCCTCTTTTGTTGCCGGGTCCATGGCAAGGGCCAGGCCCGCGAAAAGCACAAGAAGGGGATGGACGACCTTTACCCTGACCGTGATGTCCAGTTCAAGTACCATCCGGTCGAAGACCGGCTCCATCTCCACATCGATGCGGGACGCGAGGAGCACAAACCGGGATGCCCAGTAAAAGCCATACGCTTCACCGGTGAGGACCGGGTCGCCAAGCCCGAGTGTCACGGTGCCGTGTGCCTCCTCGAACCGGCTCTGCTGCCAGAATGCCGAGCCGAATCTGCCGACCGGGCCTATCATCCGGTGCACGACAGGAACCAGTTCGCTGATATCGAACGTGCCCCCATCCCCCGGTTCCGGTCTCTTCTCCTCTTGTGGTGTGGGTTCCGGTCCGGCCACCTCTTCCCGGTTCACCGGTTCTGCCTCCCCGGCCGGGCCGGTGCGGGAAAGGATCGGGTGGTTGAGGATGAGAAACGAGGTCACTCTTCCGGCACCCAGACCCGTTGACCGGATACCGATGCAGCCCCACGAGATGAGCACGGAGGGCTCCTTCCGGTCTGCGTTCCAGATAAGCGTTGCCGCTGCCCGGATCGGGACAGCGTACAACAGGAGCGCAATGGCAAGGAGCGGGACAATGAGCAGGATGGCAATAAATGCCGGGATTATGAGGAGATCCATAAAAAAAGAGAAACCCGGGATTTATCAGAGTTCGTCTTTCCTGCTTTCAGTCTTATTCCGGGTCATGGTCTTGACCGCATCGATTATCTGGGGCGCGAGCGACTCGCTCAGGGCCGAGATCACCTGTGCAATCTGGCTGTCCTTCTTCAAGGACATGACCTGCACGCCCTCGGGTCCTTTCACGTCCTTGTGGAGAATGACGAGCGCTACCGGTTCAATCCCGCCACCGGCACCGGCGCCCTGTCCCCCGCTGTCCTTGGAATGGCTGCCCTTGGCGCCAAACGCGAAAGCATACCGTGCAACCGGAACGATAAGTTTGTCACCGAAATCGATCGGTTCGCCCATCACGTTCTTTGATGAGAGGAATTCCTTCAGCTCAACTGCGGTTTCCCTGACCATCTGTTCGTTCGACATGGTGTTCACTGCTGAAGATAGCATCGTCCCCCTATTTTAATTCGTCCGGGTGCATGAGGCCGTACCTGCCGGGGGCCGGGTGATGGCGGGGTGCCCGGAAAAAAACAGGGCTTCGGCCCGGGGTTTCCGTGGGAATGGCGTGCAGATCACCCCTTCCTTAAAAACGGCTCATCCCGGGATAACCGGCTGTATCCCCAGCAGGTCTGCCACCTCGAGATAATATGCAGCAAATCCCTTCCACGGGCCCCATCGTTCTGCAAAGATGCGTGCATCCGATGATGAGATCTTCTCCCCGTTACGGTAATACTGCGCAATGAACCGCCGGACTCCCACATCGTCCGCAGGAAATGCATCCGGCCGGTGCAGCCCCCGGAGGATCGTGAGCTCGGCAGTCCACCGGCCGATACCCCGGATCTTCACCATCTCGCGGATGATCGATTCGCTATCCGGGTAATCCCGGAAGGCTTCCGGGTCAAGGTCTCCGGAGATTATCTGCCGGGAGATCCCGCGTATGTATTCTCCTTTGCGGATCGTAAGGCCGCAGGCCCTGAATGTGGCACCGGGCGTCTCTGCCAGGATCGCGGCCGTCGGGTAACAGGAGTACGGCGTCCCGTCCACGCGGGCTGCATGCCCGAGAGCGCGGATCAACCGGTATTCAACTGCCTGTGCGGCCTTGAGGGAGATCTGCTGCTCGATGACCGAATCGATGAGTGCTTCAAAGACCGTGGGGGTTGACGGGGCCCGCAGTCCCCGGAGTTGCCGTGTGAGATCTGCCATCACCGGGTCGGTCTCCATGGCACGGTAAAACGGCGCAAGATCATCTCCGGTGCTGAAGATCCGCGAGAGGATCG
>JBAYMI010000256.1:0-3981 GCA_041663625.1 Methanoregula sp. | reverse complement strand
ACCTATACTGATATGATACGCGTGGTCAGGAACAGGGTCGGCCAGTGGGGGATCCGGGTCCCGGCACGGCAGGGGGAAGAGACAAGGCAGGCGCTCATACGGGAGGGCGCGCTCGATGCCACACTGAAGCTCCTGCGCGATGGTGCTGATCTCGTCCTGCCGGTTCTTGAAGAGCGCGATGGTGCTGCATGGTTCGAGTTCGAGGCCCACCCGGGTCGTGAACCGCTTCCCCGGCACGAGCTGGTTGGCGGGGTTGCCATCATGCAGGAGAATGATCCGGCCGGGGCTGCGCTGCTCCTTGCATCCCGGCCTTCGCTCCACACGATCGTCTTCGCTGTGGGCGAAGTGCATGGCGAGTACCGGACCCGGGAGTTCACCGTACTTGCCGGTGATCCAACGACCCGGACAGAAGTGACCGAGCACGGTCACACGTTTGCCGTGGACCTGGCCGGCGCCTACTTCTCGGCCCGGCTCTCCACCGAGCGCCAGCGCATCCTCGCCCAGGTGCAGGAAGGAGAGCTCGTGCTCGATATGTTTGCCGGTGTCGGCCCGTTTGCGATCACGCTTGCGAAGCGGGCGTCCCTTGTTGTGGCATCGGACCTCAACCCGAAAGCAATCAGCCTGATGCTGGAGAACCTGGCACTGAACCGGACAAAGAATGTGCTGCCCCTGCTCGCGGATGCCCGGCACCTCGACCGGGTCCTGCCCTGGAAATTTGACCGGATCGTGATGAACCTCCCGCTTTCGGGAACGGAATTCTTACCGGAAGCATTCCGGCTCATCCGGCCGGGGGGGACCATCCATTTTTATTCACTCGTGTCTGCTGAGGGGGAGCACACTGCCCGGATACAGGAACTCCGCGGTACGGTTCTGGCGGAGCGGGTTGTGAGGTCGTACTCTCCCGCCCAATGGCACGCGGTATACGATGTGCGGGTGCCGGACCGTTAACCCCATCCCGTTTCCTCTTTTGTACTCTTCTGCGTTTGTCGGATAAAATGAAGTGATTTATTGCCTCGCGGGAACGATGTGATAGTTCAACAGGCAGGTAACCCTTCATGGAAAACCCGTGGAAAATCGCATGCATTGCATTCATCCTCCTCTTCGCCGCATCGCTCGTCCTTGGCGTGAGCGGGGCATATGGCAGTTTTTCTGATTCATCACTGTTCAGTTCCTCCGTAAGCAAGGAAGCAACCGCACAGAAAATGGTTGATTTCATCGGTGCGAACTACCTGGCGTCCGGTGTATCCGCCCGGCTGGTCAATGTCACGGAAGTGAGCGGGGTGTATAAAGTTGCGATCGAGTACACCTCCTCCGGTGACTCGCAGGTCTCCTTTGTCTATATGACGCGTGATGGCAAGCTCCTCTTCCCGACCTCGTACCCGACGACCGCCCGGACAACGGCTGCCATCACAGCACAGTCTGTGGAGCAGAGTTGCTCTGCCCAGTCAAAGCAGGAATCCGCGCTGCTCGAAGCATTTGTTGTCTCCTCCTGCCCGTACGGCACGCAGATGCAGCTGGTTCTTGCAGATGTTGTCGCGGGTGTTCCGGATCTTGCAAAGAATATCAGGGTCCGGTATATCGGGCAGGTATCCAACGGGACAGTCTCCTCCATGCACGGGTCGAATGAAGCAGCGGAGAACCTCCGGCAGATCTGTATCCGCGAGGAGCAGCCGGACACCTACTGGCAGTACGTCTCCTGTTATATCAACTCGTCTTCATCGGCGGAATGCATCAGATCCACCGGTATTGATCTGACCCGGCTCACCAGCTGCACAACCGACCCGGCCAAGGGAATCACGTATGCAGAGAAAGATTTCGCCATCGCGGATTCCTACGGTGCGACAGCGTCTCCCACCCTGATCCTGAACGGTGCGAAAGTCAGCGAGTTTGATTTCGGGGGCCGGAACCCGGAGGCACTCAAGACGCTGGTCTGCTGCGGTCTCTCCACGCAGCCTGGTTCATGTACGACAACACTGAGTAATGTCTCGGCAAGTGCATCGCAGGCTAACTGCTGAAAATATTTTTGTAAATATTTTTTTTTAAATTTTCCCGGTTCCGACCGGAGGGTCCGTGCCGGAATTTTTTTACAAAACCGTTTCAAATTTTTTTTAAACTGAAATCTTTCTGAAATGATTTCAAAAAGTTCCGGAAATTTTTTTCAAACGGTTTTCAAAAATTTTCCCGGCCCGGCCACAACAACCCGGCTCTGTTAGTCCCCCTTTCACCCCATCAACCGCTCCCGGATACTCCCTCCCAAAACCCTGTTTGATACGAAATTCCTGGTGTTTTTCTATAATCAGGGTGTCCGTTGGACATTCTTCGACGGAAGGAACGGTTCTCCGATGTGAAACTCCCCCATTCCCGGAGATGGTTCAGCTTCGTAAACTCCCCAGATATTATCTCTGTGTAAAACGTTCCGTTTTCCAAACGGAGCCCAATTTGAAAAACCACTTTTTTGATAGTCGCATTTTTTTGCGAATTATAGAGTACTGTTTTTGAACGAGGGCTTTTATAACATTCTTTTCCTTGTTTGGGGGTATTTCAATCTCCAAAAATCATCTAATTGTTGCCTTTTGGGTGAGCGACTACTGCCAAAACGGCATTAGGATCTTGAGAAAAAGGTCGGGAGGCCTTTTTCGAATCATGATCCCGGATCTGAAATTAGGGACATTAACCCTCGTAAAATCATTTTGAATCTCATAAAATATATTTCAACATCTTTAACGCGGTTGAGAACGACACTCAATTAATGGCAGCACCCGACACCATCCAGCCCCTTGTTGAACGGTACACATTCCATCGCGATGCATATCTTCGCGGGCAGGAAAAATACAACGAATCACAACTCCGCCAGGATTTCACCGATCCGTTCTTCCATGCACTTGGCTGGGACGTCAACAACAACAAGGGACATTCGGAAGCCTATCGTGAGGTGCTGCACGAAACACGTTGATGGAGATCCCTGATGCATAAGGCATTGCGCGTATTGCGCGAAAATTGCGCATATCCCCTTGCAAACATTCGAAGGTCTGAACCGGCATTGATGCACCGGATGAAAAAAACCATTATCACTCGTGCAAATTGTAAGCAATCTGAAATCCGCACCATCAACTTCTCCGACCCGGCAGACAAAGCCCGCCACGATCGCATGGTTGCGCTCGTCACGCAGATGCTCGGCCTCAATAAAAAGTTGCAGGACGCCTCCCTCGATCACGAGAAGGAGCTGCTGGCCCGGCAGGTTGAGGCCACCGATGCTTCCATTGATAAATTAGTGTACGAGTTGTACGGACTGACGGAGGAGGAGATTGGGATTGTGGAATCGGGAGCTGGGAAATGAAGATCTACATGGATGTCTGTTGTTTGTGCCGGCCGTTCGATGATCAGCTGGTTCCGCGAATCCGGTATGAGAGCGAAGCCATAATCGCTACCCTGAACCGGTGCGAACGGGACTGGGATCTGGTCTGGAGTTCCGCAATTACCTATGAAATCGCAAAAATACTCGATCATCAGAAGAGACACTATGTAACCTCCTTTGCGGCAAAAACAAAGATCAATGTTCTCGTTGACAAGAACGTAAAAGAGCGGGCTGCGGTGTTTATGGGATGGGGAATAAAAGCACTCGACGCCCTGCATGTCGCCTGCGCGGAACAAGCGGGAGCAACGGTCTTTCTCACCACAGATGATACGTTGAAAAACATTATGAGCCACCACAGCGAAACAATTTCCATACAAATCGTGAATCCGGCTCAGTGGTACGAGGAGGTGACGGGACATGAAAGTGAAGACATTGCATGAAATCCATGACGAAGGAATGAATGCGCTCTTAAAAACACTCGGACCCGTTGACCTGATCCGGTTCATCCAGATGTTTGATCACGGAAAAGGCGATTACACAAAAGAGCGCAAGCAGTGGCTCAGTAATGATCTCGATGAAATCTGTAAAGAGATCCAACAGATGCAGAAGCAGGTTTGAATCTCCTT
>JBAYMI010000255.1:0-3986 GCA_041663625.1 Methanoregula sp. | reverse complement strand
TGCCGAGCTCTGCGCCCCGGCCTACGCCCACCGTAACAGCGGTCGGCGTGGCAAGCCCGAGGGCACAGGGGCAGGCGACCACGAGCACGGAGATGAGGGCGGTTAAGGCAAAGAGCGCTGTTTCGTGGAAGACGAAATACCAGAGCACGAACGAACCGGCAGCAATGATGAGCACTGCGGGGATGAAGTACGCCACGGCAATATCCGCGATCCGCTGGACCGGCGGCTTCGAGCCCTGCGCATCCTCCACGAGCCGGATGATCTGCGCCAGCACCGTGTCCCTCCCGACCTTCTCCGCTTTGACTGTAATGATGCTGTTCGTGTTCAGCGTGCCCCCGACCACGTGGCTGCCCGGCCGTTTCAGCGGAGGCACCGGTTCACCGGTTATCATCGCCTCGTTCACGTAACTCTCGCCCGTGACAACGATGCCGTCAACCGGGACGCCTGCGCCCGGCTTCACGATCACGAGATCGCCCACGACAACATCTTCGGCCGGGATCTCCCGCTCGATCCCGTCGCGGGTGACTGTCGCGACCTTCGCCCGGAGCCCGGCCAGTTTCCTGATTGCGTCCGATGTCCTCCCCTTTGCCCGGGCTTCGAGGAACCGGCCGAGCATCAGGAACGCGGCCAGCATGATGGCCGTATCGTAGAACATGAACTCGTGCGTGAGGATGATCGAGAACGTGCCCATCACGCTCGCGACAAATGCTACGCCCGTGCCCATCGCGTACATCACGTCCATCGAGAGGGTCCGGTGCGAGAGCGAGATCCAGGCTGCCCTGAAGATCGGGCCCGCGACAAATACGAAGACCGGTGTTGCGATGATGAGCATTACGTATGCCAGCGCCTGCATGGAGAGCGGGAGCGGCAGGTACATCGCCAGCATCAGGGGGATGCTGACCGCGAACCCGACCGTGAACCGGACGAACTTGTCGTGCAGGTCGGCATCCCGTGCCTTCGTCTCCGCCTCCTCGCTGACCTGGCCGGCAATCCCGAGGTACTGGTAGCCCGCGTCCTCGATCGCTTTCTTCATGTCCGGGATATCGGAGAGCGAGGGATTGTAGGTCACGTACGCCTTCTCGGTGCCGAGGTTTACCGTGACCGTGACAACGCCGGGCAGGGCCCGGAGTGCGGCTTCGATGGTCTCGACGCAGGTGGCGCACATCATGCCCCCTACCGTGATGACCACCTCGCTGTTCACGACGTCATAGCCCGCGTCCTTCACCGCCTTCTCCAGTGTCCCAAGCGAAACTTTTGCAGGATCGAATTCCACGTGGGCCTTCTCCGTGCCGAAGTTCACCTGTGCGCTGGCCACATCCCCGACTTTTGATAAGGACTCCTCGACGCTCACGGCACACATGGCGCAGTGCATGCCCGCGATCTTCAGTTCGGCTCTCGTCTTCTCCGGTTCCGGCATGGTTTCTCCTTGTGTGGTGTCTCTGGTTGCGGGATAATAACCGTTGTGAATGTACCATCCGGTCCCTTCGCTTCCGGCAGGGCCCGCGATACTGCCCATACCATTAATACCGCCGACAGATCATCCTGATCGGGAGAAGATCTTTGGGAATCTTTCGCTATGATAACAAATATGCCGCACCGACAAAGGAGCAGCGGGCGCGGTACATGCAGGGGGAAAGCGAGGAGCATACGTTCGGGAAGGATGGCGAGATCCTCCTCATCCTGTACGATGAGGCTGCCTACCTGAAGGATGACAAGGAAGGAGTCCGCATCCTGTTCACGGGCGTGCAGGACAAGAAAAAAGTCCAGGACGAGGTGAGCCGGCTTATCGAAGAGCACGAACAGCGGGACCAGCGGCCGGACGAGTTTGAGACCGGGAAGGCCCGGTGATTATCCCGCCCCGCTGGTGCCGGACACCATGTATTCACCGCAAAGACCGGTGCCGGCCGGCGTGGCAGTTATCCCGCGAGCGGCAGGGATCCGGACTCGATGGGGTGTGCAGGGCGCCCCTCCCGGCAATTTCAGCATAATTTCGGCATGTTAATGGCACATAAACAAACCAGATGTAAGCATGAGACCATTTCGCTGGTTCATCTGTTTCCTTGCAGTTCTCCTGCTCTTTGCAGCAATAACGCCGGGTGTTTCTGCTTTTACCCTCCCGTCCGTCAAGGTCGAGCCCCAGGGATACCAGCCTGCCGGGACATTAATGACAGTCAGTTTCACCATCGACTTTTCAAAGACGGGCAATGCGACATTCCCTTCAGATGGCGAACTCCTGATGAACACGAATCTTGCCAATGCACAATGGGTTCCTGTCCTGGTCCTCAATGGCGTGGAGACCAGCCTTCCCTCCAGGAACGGCAACAGCCTGGTGCTTCCCGGGTGGTACGTGTCCTATCCGTCGACACAGGATGTCCATGTCAAAGGAACCCTGACGGGGACTATGCCGGAGAATCCCTCGGCCGAGCTGAATTTTTTGAAGGTCCAGGAACTGGATTCCGGTTCTGCGGTCGTGTCAACGGCACGCCTTGAGATGCCTGCACCCCCGGTTACATCCCTGCCCACGCCGACAACGAAACCCGCAACCGTAACGTTCACCCCGATACCAACGGAGACTACCCCGCAGAAATCATCCCCCGGGGCCGGGGCGGGAATCATCGCGCTATGCGGTGCTGCACTTCTTGTCACCTGGAGGAGATAATCCTCTCATCATTCTGTCCGGAGTATCCGCGACTGGAACAGTACGACCAGGATGGATTTATCCGTAACTTCCGGAGTATGTTTTTCATCCGGCAGAACGAACCGGTTCCTCATGGGACTGGCGGACCGGATCACCCGTTTCTTTTCAGGGATTTCCAGGAAGAAGGAGTACCCCCTGTACGAGACCTGCTCGTTCTGCGGCGAGCGGGTGTATCTCCCTTTTTTCTGTGAATACTGCCGCCACTATTATTGCGATAAGCACCGGCTGCCGTTCAATCATGACTGTAAAAATATCGGGAAATGGAAAGAGCAGAGGAAATAACCCGGGCGGGTACCTGTGAAGAATAACTGGCCCGGGAGAAATTGAGATAATTCCATCCGGTGACTAGGGAATAAGAAAACGTTACAATGAAATTGTGATGGCCCCCGCCTCAGGGCCTCTCCGAGGCACGGCGGGGCAGGTCGGTTTACAATAATCAGTCATTGCTCTGCCACGGGGGCGCCCCCCGGTTGCGATGGTGCTGTATTGCCTGTTCTCATGTCATCGTTCATAGCGCCCCGTCCCCCCCGGGGATCTGGTGACGCAAGAGAGGGGATCATTTTTGTAAAAAAGATTTTCAACAGAGCATCTTTTCCCTTATTTTTTTGCTTTTGTCTTCTGCGAACCCTGTTCATGCTCAACGAGCAGGTTAATTATCGTCTCCGATATGTCACCGGCATATTCGCCCGACCTGCGGATACTCTCGGCAATATAGCCAACGTGAATGGCGATGAGCGTGTCCTGTTTCAGGACCATGTTGTTGATATCGCCGCAGATCTTCTCCAGCGCCGTGATGGATTCGATATTCCGGTGGGCATCTTTCATGTCGGAATTGAAGAAGGAGACGATGGACCTGTCAAAGATCTCCAGGGACATTGTACTGGCCTTCCGGATGGCGCCTGTGATCTTCCTGTCCAGCTCGAACCCTGCGATCGGCTGGACATTCTCTGCTATCCGCACCGCATGGTCCCCGACCCGCTCGATGATCCGGCTGAGCATGAAATAATGCATCGCCATCCCGGGGGAGATCCCCATCCTTCTGGACAGGCTGGCGTTCTGCATGATCATGTTGGTCTGCCGGGCAACCAGCCAGTTGAGCCGGTCCGGATCCGTGTCGCGGGCAATAACGTCCTCCGCGAGCGTTTTGTTCTGCGTCTCAAGGGCTGCGATCGCGTCCTCGTGCATGTTCTTGACGATCACAAACATCCGCCGGATAGTGTTGTCAAACGGCATCTCCGCGGGATTGAGCAGGTCTTTTATGGCAATGACCGTCTCTGTCTCCTCGACC
>JBAYMI010000254.1:0-3988 GCA_041663625.1 Methanoregula sp. | reverse complement strand
CAGGACGGTCTTTTTGGGAGAGAGGATCGCCGCGGTCTCGGCCATGAAATCCACGCCGCAGAAGACGATGACCTCCCCTTTCATCGTGGCGGCCGCCCGCGAGAGTTCAAGGGAATCGCCGGTGAGATCCGCGAGATCCTGGATCTCATCCGGCTGGTAGTTGTGGACAAGGAGGATCGCGTCGCGCTCCGCTTTGAGCCGCCGGATATCGCCAATGATCTGTGCAGTGCCAGCCATCCTGTCCATATTCCTGTATCCTGTTCATCGCAGGTTTTTATTAAACCGACGCTCCAGGGGAGATCCTGACCGGATGTTTATGCATAAAGCCCTCCTAATACCTCATCACGTTATGAAGATCTTCCTTCCGGACAAGAGCTGCTGCGATGCAGGACCCGGTCCCGTAACCGTTGAAGCGCTCCTGCGGGATCTCGGGATCGATCCCATCGGGGTGATAGTTGCACGGAACGGGACGCTTGTTACGGAAGACGCTATCGTGGAGAACAGTGACGAGGTCCGGATCATCCGGATCGCCCACGGGGGATGAGATTGTGGCTCCTGATATCCCGGTGAAGACGCCCCGGTGCTCGCTCTGCGATGAGCCGGCTGTTTTTCATGACCGGATGACGGGCCGTCACCTCTGCCGCGGGCATTTCATCGCTGGTATCGAGGAGCGCGTTGCAGAAACCATCCGCTCCCGGAACCTGATCGTGCCGGGCGATCATGTGGTCATTGCCCTCAGTGGGGGTAAGGACAGCACCGCCCTCCTGATGATCCTTGCCCGCATCCTGCCCTCGTGGGAATCTATCCGTCTCTCGGCCATCACCATTGATGAAGGAATTTTTGGGTACCGTGAGGATACTATCCGGTCCGCGGACGACCTGGTGGTGAAATATGGGCTCTCCCACACCACGGTCTCGTTTATGGAATTCTTCGGGGGAACGCTCGATGCCTTCCTCAATGGCAGGGAGCCCGAGGCATGCAGCGTCTGCGGGATCCTGCGCCGGAAGGCGCTCAATGTTGCAGCAGAGCGGACCGGGGCAACAAAACTTGCTACCGGGCACAATCTTGATGACGAGGCGCAGTCGGTCTTCATGAATGTGCTCCGGGGCGACCTGCCCCGGCTCGTGCGGGACTCCGGCAGCGATTCGCAGGGCCGGTTCATCCCCCGTATCAAGCCCCTTATGTTCATCTCGGAGAAGGAGATTGCCGTATATCTCATGCTGCACGGGGCATGGCCGGACCTTCCCGAATGCCCGTATGCGGTTCACGCCCTTCGCGGCGAGGTGCGGGGCATGCTTGCCACGTTAGAGTCGAAACACCCGGGCACGATGCTGCACCTGATGGAGAGCAAGGCGAAGATCGAGTTGCAGTGCGCCGGCAGGCTGGAAGAGGAAGCGATCCGGCCTTGTGCAGAGTGCGGCGACCCGTGCAGCGGGGAGATCTGCCAGCTCTGCCAGTTGAAAAAAACCCTGAGATAGTCCATGGTTTCCCGGATACATGGAGTTCTGCTCCTTCGCCATAACCATATGCGCCTGCCCGTGGTTGCAGCAGGAGGGAGGGCCATGGCGTGATTCCCCCAGCCTGATCAGATCTCCCTGAGAAATTTACGGTATCTCTAAAGTATGATGATGGGGGCTGATGCCCCCATACCCCCGGTTACGATGGACGCCGCCGCCCCCGACGGGGCACCCCCGCGGCGGTTCAGTGACTACGTAATAAAAATCGATAAGCCTCACTACCTGAAGCAGCCTCATGCGATGATGTGGTCTTACCTGTTCTGGGGTCATCGCTATCAGCGCCCCGTCCCCTGTGGGACTGGTGGCGCGAGAGGGATGCGATCAAATCTGCCGAATATACCTGCAACTGAGTATAAAACAGGGTTTCCAGTTCTCCAGAATCAACCATCACTGCGTTGTGGAGGCAGCGCCCTCGATGCGTTCCGCGTGGGTGTAGATGACCATCTTGCCGCCCCGCGCAAACCCGACCACGGTAAGGCCGGTATTTTCTGCGGTTTCAACAGCGAGCGTGGTGGTTGCCCCGCGGGAGACAATGATCGGGATATTCGCGATCAGGCACTTGCGCACCATCTCGGATGAGATCCGCCCGGAGACGATCACGTAAGTCCTTGAGAGATCGATCTTGTTGCGGAGGGCATACCCGATCACCCGATCAAGGGCATTGTGCCGCCCGATGTCCTCGGAGACCGCGATCACCTTCTCCTTGTCCAGCAGTGCCACGATATGGATTCCCCCGGTTGTTATATGGAGTTCCGAGTTCAGCACGGCCTTGACCGAAGTCCAGATATTTGCAGTACTGATCGCGTAACCGGACTGGATCTTCGGGAGTTTTTCGGTGTCGATATAGGACGTGCTCCCGCCGCAGCCGGAGAGGATCGTCTTTTTCGGGCCCAGCACCTTGAAGAGATTCTTTGTGATTACGCTCATCCGGTTCTTGTCGATCTTGATAGACTCGATCTCGTCCACGCCTTTGATGATCTGCTCGGTGAAGAGGTAGCCGGTCACGAAATCCTCGAGCTGCACCGGGCTCATCATCGCGGTCATCGCGTGCCGGCCGTTCACGAACAGGGCAAGGGGCACCTCCTCGATCACTTCGTGGAGGTCTTTTTTTGTCTTCTCGCCATCGACTTTGATACAGGGCAGTCTCCTGAACATGGTAACGTCCGTCATGGTAGTGGGGATCTGGCAGCCCTCATCATTTCAGCACCTCGTCCATGCTGCCGGTGCGGTATCCTGCGAGATCGAGCGTGACATAGGAGAATCCGAGGGATCGGAGTTTTTTTGTCACGGCATCTTTCTGTTCCAGTATTCTGCCCATATCCTCTTTATGTACTTCTATCCGTGCAATGTTCCCGTGCAGCCGGACGCGGAGCTGGCCGAACCCCCTGGCGTCCAGGAATGCCTCGGCCTCCTCGATCATAGAGAGGTTTTCCGTTGTGATCGGGTCACCGTACGGGATACGGGAGGAGAGGCAGGCTGCCGAGGGCTTCCTCCAGACCGAAAGTCCCATCTCCCGGGCGATCTCCCGGATGTCCTGTTTCGTGCACCCGACCTCGATGAACGGGTGGAGGATCCCCTCCTCATTGGATGCGACAAGGCCCGGCCGGTGCTCGTGCGTATCTGAGACATTCATGCCATCCGCAATGCAGGCAAGGCCGAGTTCTCCCGCCCGCTTTTTGAGATGGATGGCCGAGATCTTCTTGCAGTGATAACAGCGGTTCTCCGGGTTGCTGCAGAAGTTTCCGTCCTCCAGGTGGGGGACGGGAATAATATCCAGCGCAAGCCCGAGGTCTGCTGCGATCTGCTTTGCCTGCTCCACCGCGGCCCGGGGGACCACGGGGCTGTCGAGGAGGACACAATGGCTCTTCTCCCCCAGTGCCTCGCGGGCAAGGGCTGCAAGGAGCGTGCTGTCGGTTCCGCCGGAGAATGCGACCAGCATGGAGCCATGGTTCCGGATATTCTCCAGAAGCGCCTGTTTCTTCCCGGAAATACTCATGGTCATCATAAACGAAAAAACGGGATTAGATGATGTTACGAACCGCACCGCTCGTGGGAGGAGGCAGCGGAACCGCCGCACTGGTTCTCCTCGCCTTCGCGCAACTGGTGGCAGATGTCGCAGGTGCGCTGGACAAGGTTGAGGTTCTTTCCCTCTTTTAAGTCCTGCGCCAGCAGCTCGATGGAGTGCTTCACATCGTTCTCAAATTCTATCCGGTACCCGCGTTTTCCCGACAGGTACTGCGATACCGCGGAGGGTGCTATCTCAAGCATCCTCGCGGCTTCCACCTGGGACACGCCGCACCGGACCAACTCCACCGCGATTGCGGCACGGATGGCCGGCAGGACGTCCCATACGATCTTCTGACACGGAGCTTCCATCACAACACAACCTTTATGTTGTTACATATCTGACATAAGAGATTGTATTCACAATTGTGAATTGGTTGTGTCAGCACATATAATTTACTCCTGAT